>NZ_BCBT01000012.1:0-133498 GCF_001320965.1 Pseudomonas sp. NBRC 111143
GTGACCTGCTGACCTTCGACATCGGCGGCGAGCACCGCCAGGCACGGGTCAGCAGCCTGCGTACGGTGCACTGGGACAGCTTCCAGCCGAACTTCTACATGATCTTCCAGCCCGGCACCTTGCAAGGCCTGCCCGCCACCTACCTGACCAGCTTCTACCTCGCGCCGGGGCACGATACCGACGTGGTCGCCCTGTCGCGGGCGTTTCCGGCGGTGACCATCCTCCAGGTCGATGCGCTGCTGGGGCAACTGCGCAGCATCCTCGCCCAGGTCACCTTGGCGGTGGAGTACGTACTGCTGTTCGTGCTCGCGGCGGGCCTTGCGGTGTTGTTCGCCGGCCTGCAGGCCACCCTGGACGAGCGTATCCGCCAAGGCGCGCTACTGCGCGCCCTGGGCGCCGGCCGTGCGCTACTGGTCAAGGCCCGGCGCATCGAGTTCGGCCTGCTTGGCGCCGCCAGCGGCCTGCTCGCTGCCCTGGGCTGCGAACTGATCACCTGGGCCCTGTACCGCTATGCCTTCGACCTGCACTGGGCGCCGCATCCCTGGCTGCTGGTACTGCCCGTGCTGGGCGCGGTCCTGGTCGGCGGGGCCGGTGTGTTCGGCACCCGGCGGGCACTCAATGCAACGCCACTGAGCGTTCTGCGCGAGACCTGAGCCGACGGCGCATGCTCGCCGTGCCTGTAAGCACGGTGAGCAGCACCATCGGCGCGCCCACCAGCCATGCCAACTGGCTCACATCCAAATGCGGCCAGTGGCTGGCAAGAAAGCCATACGCCGCACCGCTGACCATCTGCAGGAAGAAGAACTGACCGGTGGACAGCCCGATATCCCGCTGCACACAACGCAGCAGCCCTGCCTGGGTCGCCGGAATCACCATGCCAGTGCTCAACAGGATTGCCATCATCGGAACCACGAACGCTCCCGCCACCGGCCCTGCCAGGTGAACGGCCAACCACAGGCCAACCCAGCCGAGAGTACCAACAGCGGCCCCGACCGCCAGGATCAGCGCCAGATCATGCTGGCGACTCAGGCGCCGGGCCAGAAAGCTGCCGGTGACATAACCCAGTGCACAGATGGCGATCAGCGCGCCGTATTCGAATGCGCTGAACCCCAGGACAACCTGGAAGGCGTAGGACGATGAAGACAGGAAGCCGAAGTAGCTCATCCAAACCAGGCTAATGCAGGCTGCATGAAAAACGAACGCAGCGTTGCCCAGGTTGCGTCCGTACACCCGCAGCACCAGGCCCGGAGTAACGCCCTGGCCTGTCCCCGGCAGGCTCGGCACCAGGCGCCAGAACACCAGCAGTACCAGCAGGTTGAATACCCCCACCAGCCCCAGAATCCCGCGCCAGCCAAACTGCGGTAGCAAAGCGCCACCCAGCAACGGCGCCAGGCACGGGGTGATGGCGATGGCCGAAGCCAGCGTGGTGAGAGTGCCCATGCGCTCGCGCTCGGTGAACACCTCGCGCACCACCATACGGGTGGTCACCGTGCCGACGCAGCCGCCCAATGCTTGCAGCAGGCGGCCGATCATGAAGGGCAGGAAGGACGTGGCGCTGGCCGCAAGCCCGGTACCGCACGCTGCCAGCAGCAGCCCGCCCAGTTGTACTGCCCGCGGGCCGTAGCGATCACACAGCAGCCCGGCCAGCACCATCGACAGCGCATAGCCGACCATGTACATCACCAGTGTGCTCTGCACCTGGCCAAGGCCAACCTGCAACTGCTCGGCCAGTTGCGCCGAGGCCGGCACCATGATGCCCAGCCCGACCTGCGGCACTACCACTGCGGCCAGCAAGGCCACTGACAATCCGGGCCGGTTCATGGCTGCACCCGCGAAGCAAAAGACAATCGGACGGGCGAACGCAGCCCCACCGCAATACGCATGATTCGATGTTCCTTGAATGAAGGTCGGGGACGCCTGCAGGCACGACGCAAAGGCTCTGCGTCACGCGATTGAGGTTAGGGGCGGCGCTGCATAAGATGAAGGCCCATTAGGCCTTCCCGAATATGGACCACTATGGCCAGAGGCAAACAAGCCATTGCCCTCGATCTCGCCCTGCCGTTCGAGCTGTCTGCCGGTAGCGCTACCGGCAAGCACCGGCTGCTGCATGGATTTCTCCAGGAGCTGGTGGTCAGCGGCCATCTGCCACCCGGCACCCTGCTGCCCTCCACACGCACGTTGGCACAGCGCTGGGGCGTGGCGCGTGGCACGCTGGAGGCGGTGTTCGAGCAGCTCAAGCTGGAAGGCTTCATCGAGCGGCGCCAGGGCGCAGGGTCGCAGGTCACCCTGCAACTGCCCGATACCCTGATCGCATCCGGCAATCCGGCCGGCCAGGCGTCGCTATCACGGCCGATGGCCGACCCGCAGTCGGTGCAGGCGCAGGTGCAAGCGCGGGTCCCCTTCGTCGCCCGCCTGCCCGACCCGAACTTGCTGGAGCAGCATCTTTTCCCGGCACGCCTGGACGGCGCCGGCCTGCTTGAAAGCCTCCCTGCGCAGGGTGACCCACGCCTGCGCCAAGCCATCGCGGCGCACTTGAAGCTCTATCGGGGTATCGACTGCGAGGCGGATGACATCCTGGTCACCCACGGCATTCGCCACACCCTCGACCTGTTCAGCCGCGTACTGCCCAAGCACCGAGCGCTCGCCGTTGAGGACCCAGGCTATGCCTGGGCCAGGCGGATTTTCGAGCGTTCGGGGCACAGGCTGTTCAGCACGCCGCTCGACGAACAGGGCCTGCGCGTCGATGCACTTGCCGATCATGAAACGCTCGGAGCGGTACACGTTACCCCCGCCCATCAAGCGCCACTGGGCATCTGCATGAGCGTCGAACGCCGCCAGATCCTGCTCGACTGGGCGCAGGCACGGGACGCGATAATCATCGAGGACGATTACGACAGCGAGTACAACTATGCGAGTGCACCGCTGCCGGCGATCAAGGCGATCGACCACCACGACCGAGTGCTGTTCTGCGGCAGTTTCAACAAGACCTTGTTCAGCAACCTACGCCTGGGCTTTGCCGTGGTTCCCCGGCGCCTGCACGCCGAAATGCTGGACACGCTGACGATCTCCGGGCAGGCGCCTGGCGCCCTCGGCCAGCGGGCGCTGGAGCAGATGCTCGGCAACGGCCAGTATGCACGCCACCTGCGCATTGCCCGGCAGACCTACCAGCAGCGCCGCGACCTGCTCATCGACAGGCTGCGCCGGCACACTGAGGTGCGGATTGCAGGCGAGCAGTCAGGGCTGCATTTCATCCTCTGGTTGCCTGAAGGCTGCAACGAACAGCAATTTTGCCAACAGGCCCACGAGCAGGGCCTGATGCTTCAGCCGCTCGGACTGTTCACCCGTGAACATGCCTGGCCGGCGGGCGTACTGGTGGGCTACGCCTCGTTGAGCGAGGCGCAGATTGCGGTGGCGGGGGACACATTGGGGCGGCTGTACCTGAATGCGCTCACTGGGCGCCGTAGTGGATGCGATTGATGTACCAGGTCGCTTCGCCCGTGGGCGTTAGCACCAGCACCTCATCGCCCTCTTCTTTTTTCAGCAGCGCACGGGCCATGGGCGAGTCGATGGAAATGTAGTCGTTACGGCCATAGATCTCGTCGTAACCGACGATGCGAAACGTCAGGGTTTCGCCGTCGTCGTTCTCGATCTCGACCCAGGCACCGAAGAACACCTTGCCTTCCTGCTCCGGGGAATAGGCGACGACTTTCACATCCTCGAGGCGCTTGCGCAGGTAGCGGACCCGCCGATCGATCTCGCGCAGCAATTTCTTGTTGTACTGGTAATCGGCGTTTTCGCTGCGATCCCCCAGCGACGCAGCCCAGGTCACCTTCTGGGTGATCTCGGGGCGGTAGACGCGCCACAGGTGATCCAGCTCCTTCTTGAGGGCTTCATGACCTTCGGTGGTGATGATGTTGGTACTCAAACCGCTTGCTCTCCTCGGCACAGCCACAGCAGGCGCCTTGGGCCTGCCGGGTTACCGAGCTTAACCAAAAACAGGCGCCGCCACACCTTGCTCAGCGGCGGGTGATCAGGCCCTGGCGTGCAATGCGGGTCAACTGGCCGATGATCTCGCCGGCATCCTCGCCGATCGGGGCTTGGATCACAGCGAGGTCAAAGCGGTCGTTGGCGTAATGGGCAAGGTTGCAAGCCGCTTCGGCGAACTGGATGAGGAAGGCACGGGCCTGGCCCTTGCGGCGCGAAAAGCCGTCGAGGTTACGCAGAAGTGTGGGTTGATGCTGGCCACCGAGCAGGATGCGCGGTGTGCGGGATGCCTGGTCAGCAGGCAGTGGGGTCAGGCAGACACTGGTACGTGGGCAACTCATGGTGGTATCTCTTCGCCTCGCAAATCCCGCTGGGCAGCGGTGGGAGGCGTCACCGAACCAGCGCTTTAGCGGTATTTCGGATTGCCCTGGGGCTTATCCTGCGCCCCGCAAGTAGCTGTTTAAATCGGCGCAAGCGGTATCGTAGAGCGTCGAACGGCAAGCTGCAAGTGGGCGTTCACTTGCAGCTTGCCGCAGGCGGGTTGCAGCGAGATGTCAGCGGGCGATCAGGCGATCCAGCGACAGGCGCCCTGCCCCTTCGACCAGCACCGCCAGCGTGCCGCCCAAAAGCGCCAGGGCGAACTCGTAGCCGTTGTTGGACATGAACAGGCCATTGCCGATGTGCACCGAGAAGATCGCGACCACCAGCGTCACGCTCAGCGCCAGCGCAGCCGGGCGGGCCAGCAGGCCAAGCAGCAGTGCCAGGCCGCCGAAGAACTCCGCGCTGCCCGAGAGCAGGGCCATCAGGTAGCCAGGGGCCAGGCCAATGCTCTCCATCCACTGACCGGTGCCTTCCAGGCCATAGCCGCCGAACAGGCCGAACAGCTTCTGTGAGCCATGCGCCATGAAGATGATGCCGACCAGGATGCGGATGATGCTGAGGCCGAAACCGGCGCGGGTGACGAACAGGGCGTTGAGGGAGGGATTCATCGGGTGAGCTTCCTTGAAATGTCAGGTTGGAATGGCCGCCATCTTAATCAAATCAGCGAATAAGAAAACCGCAAAAAACCCAACAAACAAATCGAAAAAGTCGATTTATCAGCGTTTCGCGACCCGCTCCAAGGCGCTGCGCTCCCGGTTGAATGCCAGGAAGTACTTGTTGACGCTGTTGACGAAGTTCACCGGCCCCATACCCACCTGCTCCATGGCGATGCGCTCGGTCTGGAAAAACCACTGGTTACCGTTGAGGCCACGGCGACGGGCCTCGGCGCGCATTGCCTGGACGCGTTCCGGGCCGAGGTTGTAGGCGGCAAGAATGAAGGCCATGCGCTCACGCTCATTGAGCTGCGGGCTGGAGAAGAACTTGCGTCGGATCAGCGCGAGGTAGCGGGCGCTGGCCTGAACATTGCCGTCGACCGTGGCCGTATTGCTCACGCCCACCCGTTGCGCGGCGGCCGGGGTGATCTGCATCAGCCCATGGGCGCCCCCTGTACCACGGGCCTTGGGATCGAATGTCGACTCCTTGAACGCCAGGGCCGCCAGGTTGAGCCAGTCGATCTGCTGCTCGGCGCCGTGCTTCTGCAACACCGCGCGCAGCGACTCCAGGCGTTGGCGGTCCTGGCGGGCCAGCGGATTGTGCACGCGGTACTGGCGTCGATAGATGCGCTCGAAGGCTGCATCCTGGTTGTCCGGCGCGCGGTAAACGGCAAGGAAGCGGTCCACGCTGGCCAGCAACTGCTCGGCATCCTTGCGCACATACCAGCGCATGGCCTGAGGTTGGCTCAGACGCAACTGGGTGTCCAGGCGCAGCTTGGGCATCACCCGCGCCCAGCGCTGGGCGATGGGGCGTTCCACCACGGTCAGGTGATAGATGCCGGCCTGGACCATCTCCAGTACATCTTCGACTGCCAGGGTCGGATCGACCCACTCGATCTTCACCAGCGGGCGCTTGCGCAGGGCCAACTGCTGGTTGATCTGCTCGATCACCGCACCGGCAGCGCTGGCGGTGGTCAGGGCAATGGTGCGCCCGGACAGCTGCTCGACCCGGCTGAAGGCTCGCTCACCCTTGCTTCCGACCAGCAACAGCGGCACCTGGTCAAGCACCGGCGCACTGACTCCGACGCCCTGCACCAGCCCCGCATCGAGCAATTCGCCAGGCGCGGCAAGGTCGCCTTCACCGCGCTGCAGGGCACCTATCAGTTGCTCCTTGGCGCGCGGGACGATCTGCAGCGTGATTTCCTGACCGTCCGCGACCCGCGCATTGAGAAAATGCTCCAGCGCGCGCAGGCGATAGTATTCGATACCCACCGGTTCGCCCTTGACCTCGCCTGAGCTGTTGCGGCTCTGGTTGACCAGCACCCGAAACACCTTGCTCGCTCGAATCTGCGCAAGGTCGCGACTCTGGCTCGCCGGCACATGCTGCAGCGGGCCGGTTTCGCGGGCGATGGCAGGCGCTGCGGCGATCAGCCCGAGCAACAGCAAGGTCGTCAGCAGGGTTCGCAGCATGAAGAAGGGTCCAGAAGCGGTTGGCGAAACCATGCGCCGAGCGGTGCGCATGACAAATGACGGCAAGAGACCATGGCAAACGTTTGAAGTTCTTGGTTTTTCTGCGAACTTGCAGATTTTGCTATGCTGGCCGCCCCGCGGCACGAGGTAGCACCATGCAACTGATCGATATCGGCGTCAACCTGACCAACACCAGCTTTCACGACCAGCAGGCGGCGATCGTCGAACGCGCCTTGGCCGCCGGCGTGGCGCAGATGGTTTTGACCGGCACCAGCCTTGCCGTCAGCGAAGAGGCCATGCTGCTATGCCAGCGCCTGGATGAAGCCGGCCAACACCTGTTCAGCACGGCCGGCGTCCACCCACACGATGCCAGCCATTGGGAAGGTGCCAGCGAACGTACCCTGCGCGATCTGCTGGCTCAGCCGCGGGTGCTTGCCGTGGGTGAATGCGGGTTGGACTTCAACCGTGACTTCTCCCCCCGTCCACAGCAGGAAAAAGCCCTGGAAGCTCAACTGGCCCTGGCCGCCGAACTGCAGTTGCCGGTCTTCCTGCATGAACGCGATGCCAGCGAGCGGCTATTGGCAATCCTCAGGCACTACCGTGACCAGTTGCCAGCCGCCGTGGTGCATTGCTTCACTGGCGAGCGCCAGGCGCTGTTCGCCTACCTCGACCTGGACCTGCACATCGGCATCACCGGCTGGATCTGTGACGAGCGACGCGGGACGCACCTGCATCCACTGGTAGGCAATATTCCCGAAGGCCGACTGATGCTCGAAAGCGATGCGCCCTACCTGCTGCCGCGCACCCTGCGACCGAAACCGAAGAACGGACGCAACGAACCGGCCTTCCTGCCTGAAGTACTGCGTGAAGTCGCCTTGCACCGGGGTGAAAGCGTTGAGCACTGCGCCCAGCACACGACGGCCACGGCCAAGGATTTCTTCAAGCTCCCTTGACGCATGTCATGAAGGCTTCGCGCGCGAGCGGACACAATGATGGCACCTTGCCAATAATGTTTCCGCTCAACTCAGAGAAGACCTACCATGGGTGCCTGGCTTAGCAATATTTCCCTGAAGTACAAATTCTGGGCAGTCAATGCGGTGGCCTTCGTCACCACCTTGCTGCTGGTGCTCTACGCGGTCTACCTGGAGCAGCAGGCCCGCGCCGAATCGGCCCAGGCGCATGCCGTCACCCAGGCCGAACTGCTGGCCACCTGGCCCGCTGCACAACCCTTCCCCCACCTGCCACATATGATCACTTGGCAGGAAGGCCAGACCCCGAGCTTCAAAGGCGAGCCCGTCGAGGCACTGCGTGACGGCCAAGGCTGGGTCACGTTGCCCGCCGCCTGGCTGTTTGGCGACGATCCGCTGCGCGGCGCCCAGGTGCTGCGCCAGGGCAACCAGCACATTGCCGTGCTGGCGCAATCGCCAAGCCTGCGCCAGGTATTCATCGACCGGTTCAGCAACTACGCGGTGTGCGTACTGATTCTCATGCTGGCGATGCTTTGCGCTTCGCAGCTGCTGATCCGCTTCCTGCTCAGCCAGCTCAACACCCTCAAGGATGTGATGCTGCACGTGGAAAAAACCGGCGACCTCTCGGCGCGCGTGCCGCTGGCCTGTGGCGACGAAGTGGGCCAGATGGCCGGAGCCTTCAATGCCATGCAGACGACCTACCACCGCGTAGTCAGCACGGTGGCCCACACCGCCGCGCAACTGGACTCAGGCGCCGCACGTCTGGCCACGAGCATGGACGAAGTACGCCACGGCATGATCGGCCAGCAGAGCGAGACCGACCAGGCAGCGACAGCGATCAACGAAATGTCCGCCACCGTGCATCACATCGCCCAGCACGCCGGCGCCACCCGTGACCTGTCGCAAAGCGCCGACAGCCTCGCCGGCAGCGGCCAGGAAGTGGTCAGTCGGGTACAGGATTCCATCGCCGGGCTGTCCAGTGGCGTGCAGCAGACTGCCGAGATGATTCGCCAACTGGCCGACGACAGCCAGAAGATCAATGGCGTGGTCAGCGTGATCCACAGCATCGCCGAACAGACCAACCTGCTGGCCCTCAACGCCGCCATCGAAGCCGCACGCGCCGGCGACCTGGGTCGCGGCTTCGCGGTGGTGGCCGACGAAGTACGCAACCTGGCCAAGCGCGTGCAGAACTCCACCAACGAGATCACCACCATGGTGTCCGCGCTTCAGGACGGCACCCGTGATGCCGTGGAGTACATGCAGGAGAGCTCCTACAAGGCCGACGACTGCGTCAAGCAGGCCCGCGAAGCCGGCGACGCACTGGCCGAAATCACCCGCGCGGTGGCGCAGATGCGCGAGAGCAACACACAGATCGCCGTGGCCGCCGAGCAGCAGAGCCAGGTCGCCGAGGAGATGAACCGGGCAGTGGTGAGCATCCGCGACGTCACCGAAGAAACCGTACAGCAGACCGTAGGATCGGCCACCACCAGCAATGCGTTGGCGACCCTCGCCGGCGAACTGAACAAAGCCATCGGCCAGCTCAAGCTATAGTCCCGATAAACAGCCTCGATTGGCCCCCTGCGGGGGGCCGCACTAAGCTCTGGACGTGACCAAGGGGAATTGTCCATGAGCAAACGTCTGCCGAATCTGCCCGCCTGGCAATGGCGCGGCTACCACCATAATCACCGCCACCCGACCAACCTGGTGCTGCACTTGATTGCCGTACCGCTGTTCATCCTAGGTGCCCTGCTGGTGCTTTCGGGCGTGTTCTCGCTCGACATCACCCAGCTTGCCGTAGGCGTGATCGCGCTGATCGCAGGGCTTGCCATGCAGCGCCAGGGCCATCGCCTGGAGGCCGAGCAACCCGAGCCGTTCAGTGATCGACAGGACGCCCTGAAACGTCTGTTGACCGAACAGTTCATCACCTTCCCACGTTTCGTCCTGAGCGGTGGCTGGTGGCGTGCCTGGCGCGAAAGACACAAGCATCGGCCCTGAACACGCGGCAAGGCTCAGGCAAACACCGTCACTGTCTGCCGGCTCAAGGCCAACAGGCGGCCATCCGCCGACCACAAGCGGGCTGCGGCATGCCCATAACCATCACGGGCGTGCTCGGTCTCTACACAGTACTGGTACCAGTCGTGCGTGCTGAGCTCCGGCAATGGCTGGACGAACTCGATGGTCCAGGTCAGGGTGCTGCCTGCGGCAGGTTGCTTGAGAAAAGGCATCAGGCTCGGCGGCCAGGCATCGACCAGCGCCAGCAGGTGCGACACTTCGAGCGGCGCCTCCGGGAGGTCGCGCAGACGCACCCAACCGCCCATCTGGCGCGATGCGTTGCCGCTGAAGGGTAGCCCCCCGATCGCCCAGCGCAGCGCCACCTTGCGCATGAATTCAGGCATGACGCCCTTGATGTAGGGCAACTCCGGTGTCGAATCCTCCAGAGCCTTGAACGATGGCGCTGGCTCGGCCTGCACCTCTACCACCGACGGGCGTCCAGCACCGAAGTTGCCCTGCACCAGCGTCACCACCTGCCCATCCTGGATCGCACGCCCTAACAGCGTGCTCACAGCCTTGCCCTCACGCAGCACCTCGGCCTCGAAGCGTATCGGCACATCCGGTGCCGCCGGGCCGACGAAACTGATGGCCAACGAGCGCACTGGCCGCCCATCGCTGATCTTCTGGCACATCGCCTCATAGACCAGCGCCGCCATCAACCCGCCAAACGAAGCGCGGCCCTGGGCCCAGTCTGGTGGGATACTGACCGACGCCGGGTGGCGGCGCACGGCCTCTAGCAGTTCATCGAAATTCATGGAAGTCCTTGGCCTCTGTCGACAACGGGGTCAAGGCGCATGGTAACCAGCAGGCTGGCACAGGGCAGCCCGCATATCGGTCATTTACTGGGGTTATCGACGCGACAGGGCTTTGCGCAACGACGCCAAGGTGGCATCGCTGGCACGCTCGGTCTCATGCAACTCGGTTTCCCAAGCCGCCTCGCACGGCGCCAGCTCGGGATGCTCGCGCAACTGCAGCAGCCATTGAACACGATCATGCCAATCGCCCAGGTCCCCTTGCGCCTGCTTGAGCAGCCTCTGAAGCTTCTTCCCTGCATGGCGCAACTGCGGGTAGGCCTCATCGCCGTAGCGCACCCGCTTGATCAACAGACGCAAGCGATGCCGGTCGTGGGCCGGATCGTCGATGGCCGCTTCCAGCTTGCGCCATTGCTTGCGCAGGCGTTTGTCGATGCGCGTGCCCAAGTCATTCGCCAGGCCTTCGCGTTGCGAAGCACGCAGGAACAGGGGGAATGAATCCAGTATCGCCAGCAGCCGGGTCAACTGCGGGCTGGCAGCGACGCTGGCGAAAGCTGCCGCCCTGCCCTGCAGGCGCCGCTGCCCGGCCTGCACGTACCCAGCAGAGATCAACTGATCGGCCAGCACCTCACGGTCGCGCAGAGGCGTGGTGAGCGTGCCCAGCGATTTCGCTGCATCCTCCAATTGTTCGACACCCGGCAGCGCGCGCAAGGGTCGCAGCAGACTGCGCAGGCGCCTGACACTGGTGCGCAGGTCGTGCAGGGCTTCGCTGTCGGTATCGGCAGCCAGGCGTTCCCGGCAGGCCAGTAGACGCACCTGCAGGGCCAGGACCTGAGCGACTACATGATCGAGCATCGCGGGCATATCAGCCTCCTCGGTCAACGGCCTGCACGGGACTCACGGATATAGAAACGTGCCCGCTCGGCTTTGCTGCTGCACCCCTCGAACGCCTCGAACTGCTGCTGGGTCTTGGCTCCAGTCAGCAATGACAGCGCCTTGGAGTAGCTCACGGTACCGGCAAACCCTTCGGCCTTGGCGAGGTCGAGTTCCTTCCAGGCCGCATCCAACTGAGTCGCGCAACTGTCGCGATAGGCCGTCTTGCCCGCACAGCCAGCAAGGGCCAGGGCAATCAGGGGAAGGCAGATCCAGGCTTTCATCGGGCATTACCTCAAGAAGGACAAAACAGTCGCTGTTCGACGGCCGGCAACGTGAAAAGTGCCATGCTCAGCGTAGCCCAGCGCGCAATGACATTGAAGCACCGGCACCAATGGGTGCATTGTTGGAATACGCGCGAAATGCCTTGGGGGAAAAAGTATGAGCAAGCGTGTCGCACTGGTGCTCGGTTCGGGCGGTGCCCGGGGATATGCGCACATCGGCGTGATCGAGGAGATCGAGCGTCGCGGCTACGAAATCGCCTGCATCGCCGGTTGCTCGATGGGCGCGGTGATTGGTGGCATCTATGCCGCCGGCAAGCTCGACGAATACCGTCGCTGGATAGAAAGCCTGGACTACCTCGACGTGCTGCGCCTGGTGGATGTGAGCTTTCGCCTGGGCGCCATTCGGGGTGACAAGGTATTTGGACAAATCCGCAAGATCGTCGGCGAGATCAACATCGAACAACTGCGAATCCCCTATACCGCCGTCGCCACCGACCTGACCAACCAGCAGGAAATCTGGTTCCAGGAAGGCTGCCTGCACCAGGCCATGCGCGCCTCGGCGGCGATTCCCAGCCTGTTCACGCCCGTCATGCAGGGCAACCGCATGCTGGTCGATGGCGGCATCCTCAATCCATTGCCGATCGTGCCGGTGGTGTCCAGTCACTGCGACCTGATCATCGCGGTCAACCTCAACGCCACCAATCAGAAGCAGTACCAGTTGCCGGTGATCGAACGCCCGGCGGCGTTCAGGATGCGATTCGAATCGGTGATCAGTTCGCTGGGGTCGCGCATGCCGTTTCGCCGCAAGCCGGCCGAGCAGCTGATGCGCATCGAGCAGGAAATCGTCGCCGAACGCATGAGCCAGACAAACCCGTGGCTGAGCGATCCCGCCGACCCGGAAAGCCAGCAACCGGCAGCGGCCCCGGAACGCGAAGGCGCCCCTAAGTCGGCGACCGGTTCGTTCATCATCGATAACGTCGGACCTGCATCGCTACTCGACCTGATCAACCAGAGCTTCGAGGTGATGCAGACCTCGCTGGCACAGTACAAGATCGCCGGGTATCCGCCGGATGTTCTGATCAACGTGCCGAAGCGAGTGTGCCGGTTTTTCGAGTTCTACAAGGCGCCCGAGCTGATTGCGCTGGGACGGGAGATTGCCCGCGATACGCTGGACAGTCATGAGGGGGAGGGGCGCTAGGCCTGGAGATGGCGGAAACGAAACAGGCCGCATAAGCGGCCTGTTTCGTCACGACGACAGCACTCAGTAACGGGTGATGTCGGCGCTGGCTTCCAGTTGCTTGCGGAAGGCAGCGAAGTCCTGCTGGCCGGCGCGCGAAGCGAGGTAGCGACGAATCTGCACCTTCTCCTCGTCGGACGCGGCAGCACCTTCGTTGACACCCTTGAGCTGCAGCACCACCAGGCTACCGTCACCCAGGACGACACTACCGTAGACAGGCTTGTCCTTGGACTCAGGCTTGGCCATGCGGAACGCGGCCTGCAGTTCGGCTGGGTCGATGCCTTCCTGGTTGCGGGTCACCGCCTCCTGCACCTTCCACTTCTGCCCTTCCTGGTCGGCGCCCTTGGCGATCGAACCATCACGCAGGCCGGCAATCAGCTTGTCCGCCTTGGCCTTGAGCTCGGCGGTCGCCTTCTCCTTGGCCAGGTGTTCGCTGATGTTCTTCGACACGGCTTCCAGCGCCAGTTGCTCCGGCTTGCGGTGCTCTTTCACCCGCAGTACCACCACGGTCTCAGGGTCAAGCTCCAGGGCACTGCTGTTGGCGCCTTCGTCCATCACCTCTTCACTGAACGCAGCCTGGATCACCGAACGATTGGCAGTGATGCCCTCGCCGCCCTCACGTCCGAACGGTGCCGAGGTCTGTACCTTCAAGCCCAGTTCCTGCGCAGGCTGCGCCAGGTCGGAGGCTTCGAAGGCCGAGTCTTCCAGTTGCTTGGTGACTTCGACGAACTTCTGCTCGACCTGCTGGGTTTTCAGCTCGTGGGTCAGCTTGTCCTTCAGGCTGGCGAAGGTAGGCACTTCAGGCGCCTCGACGCCCAGCAGCTTGATCAGGTGATAGCCGTACTCGGTGCGAACCGGTGCCGACACCTGGTCCTTGTTCAACTTGTACAGGGCATCCTCGAAGGCCGGGTCATAGACACCCGGACCTGCAAAGCCGAGGTCACCGCCATTGGCCGCCGAGCCCGGATCCTGGGAGAACT
Source organism: Pseudomonas sp. NBRC 111143 (assembly GCF_001320965.1). Taxonomy (NCBI): domain Bacteria; kingdom Pseudomonadati; phylum Pseudomonadota; class Gammaproteobacteria; order Pseudomonadales; family Pseudomonadaceae; genus Pseudomonas; species Pseudomonas sp. NBRC 111143. The sequence continues at coordinate 13,635 of NZ_BCBT01000012.1, forward strand.
CCTTGGCCAACTTGGCGAAGTCTTCACCCTTGGACAGGCGCTGCTGAATCTCTTCGATGCGGGCCTTGGCCTGGGCATCATCGGTCTTGTCGTTGACTTCGACCAGGATGTGCGCAGCGCGGCGCTGTTCCGCGAGGTTGGCGATTTCCTTTTCGTACAGCGCCTTGAGCTCGTCTTCGTTGACCGAAACCTGGTCGAAGAACGCAGCTTTCTTCAGCTCGATGTAATCGATGACCACCTGATCAGGGGTCATGAATTCCTTGGCGTGCTGATCGTAATGCGCCTTGATCTCTTCATCGCTCACCTTGACTGCGGCCGGGTTGGCCTTGAAGGTCAGCGAAGCGAAATCGCGGGTCTGGTTTTCCAGACGGGCGAAGGCGTCGACTTGTTTGTCGGTAACGAAGCTGCTGCCTGCCAGGCCGGTACGCAGCTGGCCGATGAGCATTTCCTGAGCGAGCATTTCGCGGAACTGCATGCGGCCGTAGCCCATCTGGCGGATGACGGCGTCAAAGCGCTCGGCGCTGAACTTGCCATCGACCTGGAACTCAGGCGTCTGCAGGATCAACTGATCCAGTGCCGCCTCGGAGAAAGAGAACTTGGCGTCTTCGGCACCCTGCAACAGCAGCTTGCGGTCGATCAGCCCCTTGAGTGCCGCGTCACGCAGCATCTTCTCGTCCAGCATCGCCGGATCGAAATCCTTGCCCAGCTGTTGCATCAGCTGGCGGCGCTGCATGTCGACGGCCTGGCTCAGCTCGTTCTGGCTGATGGTCTGGCCATTGACCTTGGCGGCATCCTGGCTGTGGCTGGCGGCCTGGAAGATGGCCTCGAAACCGGTCAGTGCCATCAGCACGACGATGAGGCCAATGATGGTCTTGGCAATCCAACCCTGTGAATTGTCCCTGATATTCTGCAGCATGCGTCCCCCAGAAACGGTCGTACCACTGCATCGACAACCGCGGAGAGTGGGTAGAATCCTGATAAAAGAAAGGCGCATCCGAGGATGCGCCTTTTCTTAGCAAACGTGGCAGGCGGGAACGTTTGCGGCCCCCGCCGCTACGTGCTCGGACCTGGCCAGGCCGGGTCCGGCTGAAAGAGACGACTTAGTTGACGGCGTCTTTCAGGCCTTTGCCAGCTTTGAAGCCTGGAACCTTGGCGGCAGCGATCTTGATCGCCTTGCCGGTTTGCGGGTTACGGCCGGTGCGCTCAGCGCGCTCCTTGACGGAGAAGGTACCAAAGCCAACCAGAACGACGTCGTCGCCTGCTTTCAGGGCACCGGTTACGGAGTCAATTACTGCGTCCAGCGCGCGGCCGGCTACAGCTTTCGGGATGTCAGCAGAAGCGGCGATAGCGTCAATCAGTTCCGACTTGTTCACTCTAAGTCCCCTTATATCTCTATTGAGTTTGTTTCTAAGTATGTAATGAAAAGCTTATGAAACGATCATTGGGTGGCCTGTTGACACTGGCGTGCCGCTTTATAGCAAGGGCCCGAAAAAGCTGTCAACCGAAGGCCCCCAATGAAATACGAACTAGTGCGTGCTAATTCTTTCCTTAGCATCGCTGTCGCGCTTCTCTTCTTTCGCGACAATCTCCGGAGCCACATCTGGCAAGGGCTCCGGGGCGTATTGCAGCGCAATTTGCAGGACCTCGTCAATCCATTTAACCGGTTTGATTTGCAGATCCTGTTTTATATTTTCAGGAATCTCCTTCAGGTCACGCACATTTTCCTCGGGAATGATGACTGTCTTGATCCCGCCGCGGTGCGCCGCAAGCAGTTTTTCCTTCAGCCCGCCGATGGCAAGCACCTGACCGCGCAGGGTGATTTCACCGGTCATCGCCACGTCGGCACGCACCGGAATCTGGGTCAGCGCCGAGACCAGTGCAGTGCACATGCCGATACCGGCACTCGGGCCATCCTTGGGCGTGGCGCCCTCGGGCATGTGGATGTGCACGTCGTGCTTCTCGTGGAAATCGGCAGCGATACCCAGGCTGCGGGCGCGGCTGCGTACCACGGTCTGTGCGGCAGTGATCGATTCGACCATGACATCGCCGAGCGAGCCGGTCTTGATCAACTGCCCCTTGCCCGGAATCACGACCGCCTCGATGGTCAGCAGCTCACCGCCGACCTGGGTCCAGGCAAGGCCTGTGACCTGGCCGATCTGGTCCTGGGTTTCGGCCAGACCATAACGGAACTTGCGCACACCCAGCAGGTGCTCGAGCTGGTCGCCGGTGACCTTGACCTTCACCTGCTTGTTGCCGGCATGCTCCTTGACCACCTTGCGGCAGACCTTGGCAATCTGGCGCTCCAGACCACGCACACCGGCTTCTCGAGTGTAGTAGCGGATGATGTCGCGGATCGCGGCGACGTCGACCTCCAACTCTTCCTTCTTGAGGCCGTTGGCCTTGACCTGCTTGGGCACCAGGTACTTGACCGCAATGTTGACCTTCTCGTCCTCGGTGTAGCCCGGCAGACGAATGATCTCCATCCGGTCCAGCAACGCTGGCGGAATGTTCATCGAATTGGAGGTGCACAGGAACATCACGTCCGAGAGGTCGTAATCGACTTCCAGGTAGTGATCGTTGAAGTTGTGATTCTGCTCCGGATCGAGCACTTCGAGCAGTGCCGAGGCCGGATCGCCGCGCATGTCGCTGCCCATCTTGTCGATCTCGTCGAGCAGGAACAGCGGGTTGCGCACCCCGACCTTGGTCATCTTCTGAATCAGGCGCCCCGGCATCGAGCCGATGTAGGTACGGCGGTGACCACGGATCTCGGCCTCGTCACGCACACCACCCAAGGCCATGCGCACGAACTTGCGATTGGTGGCAGCGGCGATCGACTCGGCCAGCGACGTCTTGCCCACGCCGGGCGGCCCGACGAGGCACAGGACGGGGCCACGGATCTTCTTCACGCGCTTCTGGACCGCGAGGTACTCGAGGATCCGCTCCTTCACCTCTTCCAGGCCGTAGTGGTCCGAATCGAGGATCTCTTCAGCCTTGGCCAGATCCAGACGCACCTTGCTCTGGGCTTTCCAGGGCACCTGCACCAGCCAGTCGAGGTAAGAGCGCACCACCGTGGCCTCGGCGGACATCGGCGACATCTGCTTGAGCTTGTTCAGCTCGGCCTGGGCCTTGGTGAGGGCATCCTTGGGCAGGCCAGCAGCATCGATACGCTTTTTCAGCTCCTCGACTTCGTTGTGGCCTTCGTCGCCGTCGCCGAGTTCCTTCTGAATGGCCTTCATCTGCTCATTCAGGTAGTACTCGCGCTGGCTGCGTTCCATCTGCTTCTTGACCCGGCCACGGATGCGCTTCTCGACCTGCAGCAAGTCGATTTCGGCGTCCAGCAGCGCCAGTACGTGCTCGACACGGGCAGACAGGTCGATGATCTCGAGGATTTCCTGCTTCTGCTCGATCTTCAGCGCCATGTGCGCGGCCATGGTATCGACCAGGCGCCCCGGCTCTTCGATGCTGTTGAGCGAGGACAGCACTTCGGCAGGCACTTTCTTGCCCAGCTGAACGTACTGCTCGAACTGCGACAGCAGGCTGCGCACGAACACTTCGGACTCGCGCTCGGCCGCCTCGACCTCGTCGATCAGGCTGACTTCGGCGCGAACGTGGCCTTCGACCTCGGTGAAGCGCTCGACCGCACCGCGCTGCTCGCCTTCGACCAGCACCTTGACGGTGCCATCAGGCAGCTTGAGCAGTTGCAGGACGGTAGCGATGGTGCCGACGCGATACAGGGCATCTTCGCCCGGATCATCGTCGGCTGGATTCTTCTGGGCCAGCAGGAGGATCTGCTTTTCGCCCGTCATTGCGGCCTCTAGGGCTTCGATGGACTTCTCGCGTCCCACGAACAGCGGGATAACCATGTGCGGATAGACGACGACATCGCGCAATGGCAAAAGAGGCAAGTCGAGGGTGGTCTTCATGATTTCGCCTCTACAGCGGCCTTGGGGCCGGAAACCGGTGGAAATAGTGCTTGGAGCTAATGTGGGGGCAGGTCCGCAAAAATACAAGCGCTGGCGCCAGAAAAGCAGAAAGGGGCCCGCGGCCCCTTTATGCTTCAACGTGTCAGGCGTGCGACTCAGGCGTCAGGCACGGCCTTGGCTTGCGGCTCGCTGTTCTCGTAGATCAGCAGCGGCTGCGAAGTACCGTCGATGACGCTCTCGTCGATCACCACCTTGCTGACATCCTTCTGCGAAGGAATCTCGTACATGGTGTCGAGCAGCACGCCTTCGAGGATCGAACGCAGGCCACGGGCGCCGGTCTTGCGCTCCAGAGCCTTGCGAGCAACGGCCTTGAGCGCGTCGCTGCGGAACTCGAGGTCCACGCTTTCCATCTCGAACAGCCTGGCGTATTGCTTGGTCAGGGCGTTCTTCGGCTCGGTGAGAATCTGCATCAACGCAGCTTCGTCCAGCTCGTCGAGCGTGGCCAGAACCGGCAAGCGACCGACGAATTCCGGAATCAGGCCAAACTTGACCAGATCGTCCGGCTCGACTTCGCGCAGCGACTCACCCACCTTCTTGCCTTCCTGCTTGCTGCGCACTTCCGCGCCGAAACCGATACCACCTTTGGTGGAGCGGTTCTGGATGACCTTCTCGAGACCCGAGAATGCGCCACCGCAGATGAACAGGATGTTACGCGTGTCGACCTGCAGGAACTCCTGCTGCGGGTGCTTGCGGCCACCCTGGGGCGGCACGGAAGCCACGGTCCCCTCGATCAGCTTCAGCAATGCCTGCTGCACGCCCTCGCCCGAGACGTCACGGGTGATGGACGGGTTGTCCGACTTGCGCGAGATCTTGTCGATCTCGTCGATGTAGACGATGCCCATCTGGGCCTTTTCCACATCGTAGTCGCACTTCTGCAACAGCTTCTGAATGATGTTCTCGACGTCCTCACCCACATAACCGGCTTCGGTCAGGGTGGTGGCGTCGGCAATGGTGAACGGCACGTTCAACAGGCGCGCGAGGGTTTCGGCGAGCAGGGTCTTGCCCGAGCCGGTAGGCCCGATCAGGAGGATGTTGCTCTTGCCGAGTTCGACCTCGTCGCCCTTCTTGTCACGCTGGTTCAGGCGCTTGTAGTGGTTGTACACCGCTACGGCAAGCACCTTCTTGGCGCGCTCCTGACCAATGACGTACTGGTCCAGGATACCGCTGATTTCTTTCGGCGAAGGTAGTTTGTGCGCGTTGCTCTCGGCCTGGGCTTCCTGCACCTCCTCTCGGATGATGTCGTTGCACAGGTCGACGCACTCGTCGCAGATAAATACCGAGGGCCCGGCAATCAATTTGCGCACTTCGTGCTGGCTTTTGCCGCAGAAGGAGCAATAGAGCAATTTGCCGTTGTCCTCGCCGTTACGGGTGTCAGTCATTCGATCGATCCAATCCGGTAGGCTTGCAACACAAGATGAAGGCAATTGCGGGCTTTTTCAAGTCCGCAGGCGGGCCCTTTCGGCGCCCGCCCGCTCTGGCGCCTGGGCTCAGGATACCAGTTGCCGCTTGTCGTAGACCGAGTCGACCAGGCCGTACTCGGCCGCGCGCGAGGCGCTCATGAAGTTGTCACGCTCGGTGTCGCGCTTGATGGTCTCGAGGTCCTGGCCGGTGTGGAAGGCCAGCAGCTCGTTCAGGCGCGCCTTGATGCTGAGGATTTCCTGGGCATGGATCTCGATGTCGGTCGCCTGGCCCTGGAAGCCGCCCAGCGGCTGGTGAATCATCACGCGCGAGTTCGGCAGGCAGTGACGCTTGCCTGCCGCACCGGCTGCCAGCAGGAAGGCGCCCATGCTGCAGGCCTGGCCGATGCAGATGGTGGAGACGTCCGGCTTGATGAATTGCATGGTGTCGTAGATCGACATGCCTGCGGTGACCGAGCCACCCGGCGAGTTGATGTACAGATGGATATCCTTGTCCGGGTTTTCCGCTTCAAGGAACAGCAGCTGCGCCACAACCAGGTTGGCCATGTAGTCCTCTACAGGACCCACCAGGAAGATCACACGCTCCTTCAACAGGCGCGAGTAGATGTCGTAGGCACGTTCGCCACGGGCGGACTGCTCGATAACCATCGGGACCAGACCGCCTGCGGCCTGGATGTCAGAGCTCTGCTGAATATAAGAATTGCGGGACATGTCCTGCACTCACTCCCAAATAGTCATGGCTTTAATAACGCACAAGCCAGCCCGAAGGCTGGCTTGTGGGGTTTCCTACGAGAGTAGCAAATCACTCAGCTTCGGCAGGAGCCTGTGCTGGCTTGACAGCCTCTTCGTACGAGACCGACTTGTCGGTCACAGTCGCTTTCTGCAGGACAGTATCTACAACTTGCTCTTCCAGCACAACCGAACGGACTTCGTTCAGTTGCTGGTCGTTCTTGTAGTACCAGTTGATAACCTGCTCAGGCTCCTGGTAAGCGGAAGCCATTTCCTCGATCATCTCGCGAACCTTGGCATCGTCCGGCTTCAGCTCGAACTGCTTGACCACCTCGGCGACGATCAGGCCCAGGACCACACGGCGCTTGGCTTGCTCCTCGAACAGCTCGGCCGGCAGTTGCTCAGGCTTGATGTTGCCACCGAACTGCTGGACAGCCTGCACGCGCAGACGGTTGACTTCGTTTTCCAGCAGGGCTTTCGGCACGTCTACCGGGTTGGCGGCCAGCAGACCGTCCATGACCTGGTTCTTGACCTTGGCCTTGATGGCCTGGCGCAGTTCACGCTCCATGTTCTTGCGAACTTCGGTGCGGAAGCCTTCCAGGGTGGATTCCTTGATGCCGAACTGGGCGAAGAAGGCTTCGTTCAGCTCTGGCAGCACAGGTGCGGAAACGCTGTTGACAGTGATGGTGAACTCGGCGGCCTTGTTGGCCAGATCCAGGTTCTGGTAGTCCTCGGGGAAGGTCACGTTGACGACGCGCTCTTCACCGGCCTTGGCGCCAACCAGGCCATCTTCGAAGCCCGGGATCATGCGGCCGGAACCCAGTACCAGCTGGGTGCCCTTGGCCGAACCACCGGCGAAGGCCTCACCGTCGATCTTGCCGACGAAGTCGATGTTGACCTGGTCGTCTTTCTCGGCAGCGCGCTCGACGGCCTCGAAACGGACGTTCTGCTTGCGCAGCACTTCCAGCATGTTGTCCAGGTCGGCATCAGCGACGTCGGCGCTCAGGCGCTCGACGTTGATCGACTCGAAGCCGGCAACGGTGAATTCAGGGAAGACTTCGAAGACGGCGACGAACTCGAGGTCCTTGCCTTTCTCGAACGACTTAGGCTCGACAGCCGGGGCGCCAGCCGGATTCAGCTTCTGCTCGACCACGGCTTCATAGAAGGAGGCCTGGACCAGGTCACCGAAGGCTTCCTGGCGGGCAGCGTCTTCGTAACGCTGACGGATAACGCTCATTGGCACCTTGCCTGGACGGAAGCCCGGGACCTTGGCGCGACGGGCAGTCTGTTGCAGACGCTTGTTGACTTCGTTCTCGACGCGCTCGGCCGGAACGGCGATGGTCATGCGGCGCTCGAGAGCGGAAGTGTTTTCAACAGAAACTTGCATGGATATTCCTCGTTGCACAGACGTTAGCCGGCGATAGCCCGACTCCAGAATCAAGGGCGAATATTCTAGTGACTCACGCACCAGAAGTCACCCCACTCGGGACGACGGACAACCACGCCGGTCGATTTCATTTACAGGCCAGCGCAAAAACGCGCCAGGCCTCGTTACTCAAGGGCTGCGCGCCATCATTGAGGGCGCATGCCGAAAAAACTGTCAAACAGTTACAACTGCAGAATCGGCCCGTTAATGCGGGTCGACTTCATTGAACTGGCAATATTCTTCCCACGACATACCCAACGCCTCGGCCACCTCGCGGTGAGTCTCCAGGCGCATGACCTGCAATTGCTCCGGGTTTTCGGCGATCAACTGCAGGGCCAGCTCCCAGGGCTCGATACCCTGCTCCTGAGCCGCATCCTCGAACGCCCACTCGACCTGCTGGGCCTGCTCGCGCGCGTCAAGCTCGCGGATCTCCTCGAGCAATTGCGGGTTGGCTTCGCGAAAGCGCTGCAGCGCCAACGCTTGGCGCGCTTCTTTGGCAATCATCGGTATTTCCCCTGCCGGTCACCGACCGGTGTTTCAACCGGCTGAAATCTATCAGCTTTTATAGCGTTGTCACCAGAGGGCAAGCCCCTCAATCCTTCCGCTCGACAGGTGCACACGCCAGCGACCGCTGCCGCCAGCTCGGCCAGGCCTGTTGCCAACCCCGCTCATGCGTCACACCCGGCAGGGAAACCAGCTCGAGGCAACGCGCCTCGCCCAACTGCCGAGCATAAAACGCCGCAACGTCAGCAGGCACCTGGCGATCTTCGGCACCCAGCAGATGGCGCTGGGGAATACGCGCCAGACGGTCCCGATACTGTAAAGGCTCGAGCGAACCTTCCAGCGGCGTCAGCTCAAGCATTCGCGCCCATTCGGCCGGACTCAGATTGCCGGCCAGGGTCTGGACCTGCCACACATCCTCACGCCGCCCCGCCAGCAACAAGGCAAGCGCTCCGCCGCCGGAATAGCCCACCAGCTCGAAGCCCTGATTGCCATAACGCGCTTTCAGCCGGTCGAGCGCTTGACCAAGACTGTCCAGCACCTCAGGGGAGAAGCGCCGACTGGTCCACAGCGCCGGCGCGCATCCAGGGACGCTGATGAACTGACAGGGCCTGGCTATATATAAGGAAGGTGTCGGATCCTGCATCGCCAGGTCGACCACCAGAGTCTGCCGCGGCGTAGGGTCCAGACTCGGCTGCGAGGGCGTGAGCCAGGCATGGCCATCACCCTCCAGATAAACCCGTAGCACGTTGGCTGCGGGGATCCGCGCGGGCGCCACGACCAGCAGTGGAAAGCTTTCCAGCGCCAGCACCTGCACCTCACGACCGTACTCGGCAGCCCTGTGCTCCAGCGCTTCGCGCGGCGACTGGCATGCTGCGAGCACAAGAGCACCCACAACAGCCAGTACACCCCTGCCCCACATCGAAATCAGACGAAGCTGAGGTTGTGACGCTGGGCGCCATAGACCACACGAGCAGCGGTGATCAGTTGGTGAGGGATCTCGACGTAAGGCACGTCGGAGTTGCTCAGCGCCATGTCGAACAGCTGCACCAGCACGGAATTGCGGCGCACCAGGATCACATCAGACCAATCGGTATTGGTCATCGCCACCGGAATGAAGTCCGAACGCTTCATGAAGCTGCCGAGCGCTTCGAGCACGCCCAGGTTCTGCTTGGTGCCATTGTCACTGAAGCAGCAGTCGTTGAGCATCATGATGCCGTCCGGACCCAGCAGCTCCTGGTAATACATCATGTCGCGCAGGACGTACTCGTACTGGTGGTTGGCATCCACGTAGACGAAATCGAACTGCTCGATGCCGGTCTGCTCACGGATCCTGTCGATCGCACCGATGGTTTCGGAGCGAATCACCGTGACCTCGGGCATGTCGACGAACTTTGATACACACTCCTGGTACAAGCGGTCCCAGGTCGCATCGTCGTGCAGCGAGCCACCATAGTAGTACTCGTAGTCGTCCACCGGAGAGACCCAAGGCGGCAACTGATCGAATGGACTGTAAGCCTTGTTCGCCTCCTTGCTCCAGCTGTCGGCCAGCACCATGCGCTCTGGCGTCAGTGCTGCGCGCAGCTTGAGGGCGTTCTCGCCGCGCAGCACACCGAGCTCGGCAACCACCGGGCGTTTCTCCAGCGCATTGAAAACCGCGCCGACCACGTAATACAGACTTTCCCTATGCGTGCTGCAGACTTTCATGTTCGTTCCTTTTATTCGCGGAATCGCATCAACGCCAAACGCCAAGCAAGAATCCGACCAGCCGCCAACACCGAGGCACAACCCGCATGAACACTGGACTGGGAGGTGATGCCGAATGACGAACACAAAAAATCCCGCCAGCGAACTGACACGGATGCGCCAGAATTCTGCTGCCCTGGGAATTTGCTGCAGAAATGAAAAATGCCGCACAAGGCGGCATTTTCAGGAGGTTTTAATGCGCTTGAGCGTGCATTGAAAACAGAAGATGGTGCGGACGAAGAGACTCGAACTCTTACAGCTTGCGCCGCTGGAACCTAAATCCAGTGTGTCTACCAATTTCACCACGTCCGCGTGATGCGCTTAAAACAAAGGCGCCTGATTATACAATCAAGGCGCCTTCGAAGAATATGGGGTGGACGATGGGAATCGAACCCACGACAACTGGAATCACAATCCAGCGCTCTACCAACTGAGCTACGCCCACCATATTGCGGTGTTACGTTACCTACTTGCTTGCCTAAGCTGCCTTATGGCGCACCCGGCAGGACTCGAACCTGCGACCATCCGCTTAGAAGGCGGATGCTCTATCCAGCTGAGCTACGGGCGCATATTCAATCTGCTTTCCATTACGATTGCAAATCAATTTTCAGCCTTACCGAACGAGCTAACAAATCCGCTCATTCTGCCTGACTTTGCTAACCAGTGCTAGGTTGTGCCCGACAAGTGCGACGAATGTTATAGACGAGCCGAAAGGTCGTCAACACTTTTTTCAAAAAAATTTAAATTATTTAAGGGGTTAGGGGATTTGCCCGACCACGCGCCTTTGCCCTCGGCCCGGCTCGTGCGAGAATGCGCCCTCTTTATTGTTCCCTTCTCGATGGTTAATCACGCGTCTATGACTGCACACCTTATAGATGGCAAGGCGATCGCCGCCAACCTGCGCAAGCAGATCGCCCAACGTGTCGCCGAGCGCCGCCAGCAAGGCCTGCGCACGCCAGGCCTGGCGGTGATCCTGGTCGGCACCGACCCGGCCTCCCAAGTCTACGTTTCGCACAAGCGCAAGGACTGTGAGGAAGTCGGCTTCATCTCCCAGGCGTTCGACCTGCCCAGCGACACCACGCAGCAAGCCCTGACCGAGCTGATCGACCGTCTCAACGACGACCCGGCCGTCGATGGCATCCTGCTGCAACTGCCGCTGCCAGCGCATCTGGACGCTTCGCTGCTGCTCGAGCGCATCCGTCCGGACAAGGACGTCGATGGTTTCCACCCCTACAACATCGGTCGCCTGGCCCAGCGCATCCCGCTGCTGCGCCCATGCACCCCGAAGGGCATCATCACCCTGCTGGAAAGCACCGGGCAAGACCTGTACGGCATGAACGCGGTGATCGTCGGCGCCTCCAACATCGTCGGTCGCCCGATGGCCATGGAACTGCTGCTGGCCGGTTGCACCGTCACCGTCTGCCACCGCTTCACCAAGGACCTGGCCGGCCACGTCGGCCGCGCCGACCTGCTGGTGGTAGCGGCCGGCAAACCGGGCCTGGTCAAGGGTGAGTGGGTCAAGGAAGGCGCCATCGTCATCGACGTGGGCATCAACCGCCAGGAAGACGGCAAGCTGGTGGGCGATGTGGTCTACGAGACCGCCCTGCCCCGCGCCGGCTGGATCACGCCGGTTCCAGGTGGCGTCGGGCCCATGACCCGTGCGTGCCTGCTGGAGAACACCTTGTATGCGGCTGAAGAGCTGCACAAGTAATCGTTCTCGACACACAGCAATGAAAAACGGCACCCCAAGGGTGCCGTTTTTCATTAAACGGTGAATCTACCAACGCTATCGCGGGAGCGCAGGGCTGCCCGCGTGGAGGTCAGTACGCTCGGCAACTGATCACTTGCGCGCCTCCTCCCACGACTTGAGCAACTCGTTGTAGCTGACCGTCTCGCCCTTGGGCTTTTCGTTGGCCAGCTTCGGTTTCGGCGCACCCGGCTGGTCGAACCAGTACTGGGCATCGCGCTCTGGGTTGAGCTTGGGCGCACAGGTGGCCTGGGCGTTGGAACGCTGCAGCCGCTCCATCATGCGGTCCTGGTCACGGGCCAGGCCGTCGAGGGCCTCCTGCGGGGTCTTCTCGCCACTGGCCACCTCGGCGATATGACTCCACCACAGCTGCGCCAGGCGCGGATAGTCAGGCACGTTGGTGCCGGTCGGGGTCCACTGCACCCGTGCCGGGCTGCGGTAGAACTCCACCAGCCCACCCAGCTTGGGCGCCATCTCGGTCATGGCCTGGGAGTTGATGTCCGACTCGCGGATCGGCGTCAGACCGACGATGGTCTTCTTCAGCGAAACGGTTTTCGAGGTCACGAACTGCGCGTACAGCCATGCCGCGAGACGCTGCTTCTCCGGGGTGGACTTGAAGAAGGTCCATGAACCGGTGTCCTGGTAACCCAATTTCATGCCCTCCTCCCAATACGGCCCCTTCGGCGACGGCGCCATGCGCCACTTCGGCGTGCCATCGGCGTTGACCACCGGCAGCCCGGGCTTGACCATGTCGGCGGTGAAGGCGGTGTACCAGAAGATCTGCTGGGCGATATTGCCCTGAGCCGGCACCGGGCCTGACTCGGAGAAGGTCATGCCCTGCGCTTCCTTCGGCGCATAGGCGCGCATCCAGTCCACGTACTTCTGCGTCGCGAACACCGCTGCCGGGCCGTTGGTGTCGCCACCGCGGGTGACGCTGGAGCCAACGGGGTGGCAGTCCTCGACGCGAATGCCCCACTCGTCCACCGGCAAGCCATTGGGCAGGCCTTTGTCGCCGCCGCCGGCCATGGAGAACCAGGCGTCGGTGAAACGCCAGCCGAGCGAGGGATCTTTCTTGCCGTAGTCCATATGGCCGTAGACACGCTTGCCATCGATCTCCTTGACGTCCTCGGTGAAGAACTTGGCAATGTCTTCATAAGCCGACCAGTTCACTGGCACGCCCAGCTCGTAGCCGTACTTTTCCTTGAACTTGGCCTTCAGGTCAGGGCGTTCGAACCAGTCGGCGCGGAACCAGTAAAGGTTCGCAAACTGCTGGTCAGGCAACTGGTAGACCTTGCCGTCTGGCGCGGTGGTGAAGGAAATGCCGATAAAGTCTTTCAGGTCGAGCGTAGGCGAGGTGTAGTCCTTGCCTTCGTTGGCCATCAGGTCAGTGATCGACTGCACCTTGCCATAGCGAAAGTGCGTGCCGATCAGGTCGGAATCGTTGACCCAGCCGTCGTAGATGTTCTTGTCCGACTGCATCTGCGTCTGCAGCTTCTCCACCACATCGCCTTCCTGCAACAGGTCATGGGTGAGCTGGATGCCGGTGATCTCGCTGAATGCCTTGGCCAGGACCTTGGATTCGTACTCATGGGTGGTGAGGGTTTCCGACACCACGTTGATCTTCATCCCACGAAACGGCTCGGCGGCCTTGATGAACCACTTGAGTTCCGCCATCTGCTGCTCGGCACTCAAGGTGGAGGGCTTGAACTCGCTGCCGATCCATTTTTTCGCCGCGTCCTCGTACTGATCGGCCCACGCCGTGCCCTGCAGGCCGCCGAGCAGCAGCGCCGCGGCCAGAGTCAAATGTCGCCGCTTGTTGTCGTTATCGAACATTGTGATCTCCCGATTGAAATGATCCGCCGCCCCGGGCTAACCCCAGCGCAGCACCACCACGAGCCAGGCCAGCGACAGCAGCGAGGCCACCCACAGCGGCCAGTCGCTGGCGCCGATCACCGCAAGGTGCAGGTAGGCACTGGCCAGCAGGCCGATGAACAACCGATCGCCACGGCTGGTGACGAGCGGCAGGAAACCGCGCCGCTCCACGCAGGGGCGACGCAGCTCGAACACTGTCATGCACGACAGCAGCACACCGACGGCGACAAAGAACAGCGCCGTGGGCAAGGTCCAGGCCATCCACTCCATCGTTGCGCCCTCCTATACCCGACCCAGGGCAAAGCCCTTGGCCACATGGTTGCGGACAAACCAGATCACCAGCATGCCAGGCAGGATGGTCAGCACCCCGGCCGCAGCCAATACCCCCCAGTCGATACCCGAGGCCGACACGGTGCGGGTCATCACCGCCGCGATCGGCTTGGCGCTCACCGATGTCAGGGTTCGCGCCAGCAGCAGCTCGACCCACGAGAACATGAAGCAGAAGAAGGCCGTCACGCCGATCCCGGAGCCAATCAGCGGTATGAAGATCTTCACGAAGAAGCGCGGGAAGCTGTAACCATCGATGTAGGCGGTTTCATCGATCTCTTTCGGCACCCCCGACATGAAGCCCTCCAGGATCCATACCGCCAGTGGCACGTTGAACAAGCAGTGGGCCAGGGCCACGGCAATGTGGGTGTCGAACAGGCCGATGGACGAATACAGCTGGAAGAACGGCAGCAGGAACACCGCCGGTGGCGCCATGCGGTTGGTCAGCAGCCAGAAGAACAGATGGCGATCACCGAGAAAGCGATAGCGCGAGAAGGCATACGCGGCCGGCAAGGCCACCGCCAGTGAGATCACCGTGTTCAGGCACACGTAGTACAGCGAGTTGAGGTAGCCGCTGTACCAGCTCGGGTCGGTGAAAATGACCCGATAGTTGTCAAAGGTGAACGCCTGCGGCCACAGGGTCAGCCCGCCCAAGATCTCGGTGTTGCTCTTGAACGACATGTTCAACAGCCAGTAGATCGGCACCAGCAGGAAGAAGAAGTACAGCAGCAGCGGCACCGCTTTGCGCAAGGTCATGGCCTAATCCTTGTCGGCGTGGGTCATGGCGGTATAGAACAGCCACGACACCAGCAGGATGATCAGGAAGTACACCAGCGAGAACGCCGCCGCCGGCCCCAGGTCGAACTGCCCTACCGCCATGCGCGTGAGGGTCTGGCTAAGGAACGTGGTGGCGTTGCCCGGCCCGCCACCGGTGAGCACGAAAGGCTCGGTATAGATCATGAAGCTGTCCATGAAGCGCAGCATCACAGCGATCAGCAGCACGCTCTTGAGCTTCGGCAGCTGGATATGGCGAAACACCGCCCAACCCGAGGCGCGATCGATGCGTGCAGCCTGGTAATACACATCGGGAATGGCACGCAACCCCGAGTAGCACAGCAGTGCCACCAGCGAGGTCCAGTGCCAGACATCCATCACCAGCACGGTGACCCAGGCATCCAGCGGATCGCCCGCATAGTTGTAGCTGACCCCAAGCTTGGCCAGGGTGGCGCCAAGCAGCCCGATATCGGCGCGGCCGAAGATCTGCCAGATGGTGCCGACCACGTTCCACGGGATGAGCAGCGGAATGGCCATGATGATCAGGCACACCGAGGCCATGCGCCCCTTGGTCGGCATGGTCAGGGCAATGGCGATGCCCAGCGGGATCTCGATCAGCAGCACGCAGCCCGAATAGATGAACTGACGCAGCAATGCATCGTGCAGCGCTGGGTCGCGCAACACCTGGCGGTACCAGTCGGCGCCAACGAAATAGCGGTTGGAGGCGTCGAAGATGTCCTGCACCGAGTAATTGACCACCGTCATCATCGGCACCACGGCGCTGAAGGCCACCAGCAGGAACACCGGCAGCACCAGCCACCAGGCCTTGTTGTTCGGCACCTTGTTCATGGCGTGGCCTCCAGCAGCAGGTCATCGACATAGAGCATCAGCCATTGCGCTGGCAGGCTGACCCACGCGCGCCCTTCAGGCAGGGGACGGTCCTCACCCATGCGAGCCTTGAGGGTGACGCCAGCCAGCTCCAGGGTGAGGATGCGGTAGGTGCCCAGGTCTTCTATATCCAGGACCTGGGCCTCGAAGGCATCATCGATCGGACGGTCCCAGACCTGCACGAACTCAGGGCGAATCCCCACCTGCAAGCGCTCGCGCGGTTGCTCGGCGAGGCGCTCGCGCAGGCCATCCGGCAATGGCAGGTGCAGACCGCCGAAACTCACGCCATCGGCTTCGGCACGCACCTCGATCAGATTCATCCCGGGGCTGCCAATGAAGTAGCCCACGAAGGTGTGGCGCGGGCGCTCGAACAATTCGCGCGGGGTGCCGAACTGGACAATGCGCCCACCGTGCATCACCGCGATCTTGTCAGCGAAGGTCGATGCCTCCAGTTGATCGTGGGTGACATAGATCATGGTGATGTTGAACTGCTCGTGAATCTGTTTGAGCTTGCGCCGCAGCTTCCACTTCAAGTGCGGGTCGATCACCGTCAGCGGCTCGTCGAAAAGGATCGCCGACACATCGTCGCGCACCAGGCCGCGGCCCATCGAAACCTTCTGCTTTTCGTCGGCGCTCAGGTTGCGCGCCTTTTTCTTCAGCACCGTCCCCAGGTCGAGCACCTCGGCGATCTCTTCGACGCGCGCCCTCACCCGCTGCTCATCCAGGCCCTGGTTACGCAGAGGGAAGGCCAGGTTGTCGAATACGCTCATGGTGTCGTACACCACCGGGAACTGGAACACCTGGGCAATGTTGCGCTGCTGCGGCGACAGCGCATTGACCGGTTGACCGTCGAACTGAACCTCGCCCTGGGACGGACTGAGCAGGCCGGAAATGATGTTGAGCAAGGTCGACTTGCCGCAGCCGGACGGTCCGAGCAAGGCGTAGGCCCCGCCCTGCTCCCAGACATGCTCGAGTTCGTGCAAGGCATAGTCGCCAGCGCCGGAGGGCTGGCGGCTGTAGCTGTGGGCCAGGCGATGCAAGCGGATCTCGGCCATCAGCGGCGCCTCCCCTGACGCAGGCCGGGGGCCTGTACCAGTTGACCGGTGCTGTCGAAGACGAACAGCTTGTGGGTGGGGATGAACACCGGGACCTGGGTGTCCACCTGATACTCATGCACCCCCGGCAGGTGCAGGATCATCCGCCAGTGCTCGTTGCGCACATGCAGGAAGGTCTCCGAGCCGCTGATTTCAGCCAGCTCGACCAGCACGGTCAGCTCGAGGTCGTCGTCATGGGAGGGCACCAGGGTGATGTGACTGGGGCGCACACCGAAGCGGTAGTCGCCATCGGCCAGGGCGCGCAGATCGTCGGTACGGGCGAAGTGCACGGCGCCGGCCAGGCTCACCTCGTTGCCCGCGACCCGCCCGCTGACCAGGTTGATCGGTGGCTCCGAGAACAGCTCGGCAGCCAGCACGTTGCAAGGCTTGTGGTAGACCTCGGCGGTCGGGCCGCTCTGCAGCAGCCGGCCTTCGTGGAGGATGGTGGTGGTGCCACCCAGGGCCAAGGCTTCGTTCGGCTCGGTGGTGGCGTACACGGCGATGCAGTTGCGTTCGGCGAACAGCGCGCGCAGCTCCTGGCGCAGCCCTTCACGCAGCTTGTAGTCGAGGTTGACCAGCGGCTCGTCGAAGAGGATCAGCGAAGCGTCCTTGACCAGCGCGCGAGCCATTGCCGTGCGCTGCTGCTGGCCACCGGAGAGCTCCAGCGGCAAGCGCTGCAGGTAGGCTTCGATACGCAACATCTCGGCGGTCTGGCGCACCCGCTGGCGAATCTGCGCCTCTGGCAGGCGCGCCTGGCGCAGCGGTGAGGCGATGTTCTCGAACACGCTGAGGGTGGGGTAATTGATGAACTGCTGATAGACCATCGACACATTGCGTTCACGCACCGGGCGCCCGGTAACGTCCTCGCCGTCCATCAGCACCCGCCCGCTGTCCGGCCGATCCAGGCCGGCCATCAGGCGCATCAGGCTGGTCTTGCCAGACAAGGTACGGCCAAGCAACACATTGAACGAGCCCGGCTCGAAACGCAGACTGGCTTCGGCGATCCAGGCCTGGTTATCGACGTGGCGGCTGACCTGCTCCAGCACCAGGGTCATGGCGTAGCCTTCTTGTGATTGTTGTCCGCCGAACGGAGCCAGAACCGTGCCAGAAACCGCCGAACGCTCTGGCACCGGCTCCACGCAGCAGCGCCCTGTTCGCCTGCGAACACAAATGAACAGTTTCGCTGGACAGTTGAACAACCACGGCATTGACAATGAACAGTTGTGAACGACACTCAAGGGCGGTCGTCGACAACAACAATCACACAGGGACAGGCCCATGGCCGCTGATACCCCGACCCACGCCCACCTGATCCAGGCCTCCTGGGCCCGCTGCCGCGAATACGGCCTGCAACCGCACAGCGCGCCGGATTTCGACTGCCTGACCGGCGCGCAACTGAGCGAACTGCTCGAGCACCGCCAGGCCCTGCTGCAACTGACCCGCGACGCCGTGCTGCCGCAGTACACACACCTGCTGGGCAATTCCAGCTACCTGGTGATGCTCGCCGACGCCGGAGGCTGCCTGCTCGACGCCTGGGGCACGCGGCGCTTCGTCGAACCGCGCCAGCAGCACGGTTTCACACCCGGTGCACACTGGCAGGAGCGCGGCGTGGGCACCAACGCGCTGGGCACGGCATTGGCCTGCGGTGAGGCCATCCACGTCGGCCAGGACGAACACTTCCTGCGCCAGAACCGCTACATGGCCAGTGCCGCCGCGCCCCTGTTCGATGCCGAGCGCCGCCTGGTGGGTGTACTGGATGTCTCAAGCGATGGCTACCTGCCCGTCGCCCAGACCCTCGGCCTGGTGCGCATGATGGGCCAGAGCCTGGAGAACCGCCTGATCCTCGCCGCCCACGGCGACCGGCACGGGCAACTGGTGTTCAATACCGCACCCGACAACCTCGACAGCCCCTGGGCCGGCATGCTGCTGTTCGACGAACGTGGTCTGGTGCTGGCAGCCAATCATCGCGCTGACAGCCTGCTGGGCCAGGATCCGCGGCAATGCACGCTCGAACAGCTGTTCCAGACCTCGCTCAAACAGATCCTCGCCCACCCTCAGGAGAGCGCCTTCGCCCTGCAAGTCGCCGGTCGCCACCGTTTCCACTGCCAGTGGCGCGCACCGCATCAACCCATGCGCAGCACACCGCCAAGCAGCGACCCGCGCGTGAGCAAGGCGCTGGCCCAGGCCGGCCTGCTGCTGGAGAAGGATATTCCGGTGCTGATTCAGGGCGAGACGGGCGTCGGCAAGGAGGTCTTCGTCAATGCCCTGCATCAGGCCAGCAGCCGTGTCGGCCAGCCGCTGATCGCGGTGAACTGCGCGGCGATCCCGGCAGAACTGGTGGAGTCGGAGCTGTTCGGCTACGAGAAAGGCGCCTTCACCGGTGCCCACCACAAAGGCAACACCGGGCTGATCCGCAAGGCTGACGGCGGCATCCTGTTTCTCGACGAAATTGGCGACATGCCCCTTCCAACCCAGGCCCGACTGCTGCGTGTGCTGCAGTCGCGCTGCATCCAGCCGCTGGGCAGTGGTGAGCCGGTGGCGGTGGACATTCGCGTGGTCTCGGCGAGCAACCTCGACCTGGCTGCCGAAGTCCGCGCCGGACGTTTTCGCCAGGACCTCTACTACCGCATCGCCGGGCTGGCACTGGTACTGCCCCCGTTGCGCGAGCGCAGCGATCGGCGGGCGCTGATCGAGCAGGTGCATGCACGTTACCGCGAACCCGGACAGGTACAACGCTTGTCGCCACGGATGCTGGCGCTGTTCGAGCAGCATCCCTGGCCGGGAAACCTGCGCGAGCTGGTGACCGTGATGCAGGTGGCCCTGGCATTGGCAGGGCCTGAAGCCATCGGCGAAGAGCACCTGCCAGCGGCGTTCCTGGTGGAAGCTTCGGCTCCCCTGCCTGCACCCGAACGGGCCGACACCGGGCAAGACCTCAACACGCTGCTGCGCGAAGCCAACGGTAATCTTTCCTCGGTGGCGCGGGCGCTGGGGATCAGCCGTACGACACTGTACAAGCGGCTGCGCTCGACGGCCGCAGGCTGAGCCAGCCTGCGCCAGTGCAGCGCAGCCGATTCCGCTGCAACGCCCACCATTTCAGCTGGAGCCGCTGCTCGTCACCTGCCGTTCAGCAGGCTTTTCCTACTTCCGCACCGGAAAATGGACACACAGCCACCTGTGGATGCGTGCCCAATGCAAACAACAAATACCGTCCTCATGATTCGCCCGGCGCGGTTCGCCTTCAACCCCGACACCGCCCTGACCAACCGCTTCCAGAGCGCACCGCTGGACCCTGACGCCGCCAGCAGCAAAGCCCTCGAGGAGTTCGACGGCTATGTGCAGACCCTGCGCCAGCACGGCGTCGAGGTTCTGGTGGTGCAGGACACGCCCGAACCGCACACCCCCGATTCGATCTTCCCCAACAACTGGTGGAGCAGCCATGCCGATGGCAGCCTGGTGCTCTACCCGATGGAAGGTCACAACCGTCGCCTGGAGCGCGAAAAGGGTGTGCTGCAGGTGATCGAGGAACGCTTCGCCATCGAACGCACCATCGATCTCAGCCCACTGGAACAGCAGAATCTGTTCCTTGAAGGCACTGGCAGCATGGTTCTGGATCGCGAGCACCGTATCAGCTACGCCTGCCATTCCGGCCGCACCCACGAACAGGCGCTGCGCCAGTTCGCCGAATGCCTCGGCTACCGCCTGTGCCTGTTCCACGCCCTCGATCGCCAGCAGGCACCGATCTACCACAGCAACGTGATGATGAACGTCGGCCGCACCCTGGCTGTGGCCTGCCTTGACGCCCTGCCCCACGCCGACGAACGCCGCACCCTCGAACATTCTCTGCGCGACACCGGCAAGGAGGTCCTGGCACTGGGTTTCGACCAGTTGGAGGGCTTCGCCGGCAACATGCTCGAAGTGCACGACCGCAGCGGCCGCTCGCTGCTGGTGATGTCGCGCAACGCCTGGCGCTCGCTGGACGCCAGTCAACGCCGCCAGGTCGAGCGCCACAGTCATCCGCTGGTGGTCGATATCGACCACATCGAACGCATTGGCGGGGGCAGCGCACGCTGCATGCTCGCCGAAATCCACCTTCCCTCGCGCCACTGAGCCCCAAAGGAGCACTCCATGACCCGCTATATCGACGTGCAAGACCTCGCCCGCCTGGTCAACCGCAAGGGCATGCCCACCTGCCTGGCCGAGATGGCCGAATACATTCGTGACGACTACCTGCGCTGGCACGACTTCGAAAAGTGCCCGCGCCTGGCCAACCACTCGCCCGATGGCGTGATCGAACTGATGCCGGTGTCCGACGCCAGCCTGTACGCCTTCAAGTACGTCAACGGCCACCCGAAGAACACCCACAACGGGCTGCTGACCGTGATGGCGTTCGGTGCGCTGGGCGATGTCGACACCGGCGCCCCTGTGCTGCTCAGCGAAATGACCCTGACCACCGCTATTCGCACCGCCGCCACCTCGGCCCTGGCCGCAGGCTACCTGGCACGCAAGGACAGCCGAAGCATGGCGCTGATCGGCAACGGTTCGCAAAGCGAGTTCCAGGCCATCGCCTTCCACACCCTGCTGGGCATCGAAGAGATCCGCCTGTTCGACATCGACCGCGCCGCCTCGCAGAAACTCGCGGCCAACCTGGCCGGCTACCCCAAGCTCAAGCTGATCATCGCAGCATCCGTGGCCGATGCGGTACGCGGTGCCGACATCGTCACCACGGTCACTGCCGACAAGGCCTATGCCACCATTCTCACCCCCGAGATGATCGAACCGGGCATGCACCTCAACGCCGTGGGCGGCGACTGCCCGGGCAAGACCGAACTGCACCGGGAGATCGTCGAACGCGCACGGGTGATCGTCGAGTACGAACCGCAGAGCCGCATCGAGGGTGAAATCCAGCAGATGCCGGCGGATTCGCCGACCACAGAATTCTGGCAGGTGGTCGAAGGGATCGCTGCCGGTCGCGAGAACGCCGCGCAGGTGACCCTGTTCGATTCGGTGGGCTTTGCCCTGGAGGACTACTCGGCGCTGCGCTATGTGCTGGATGTGGCCAAGGCGCTGGATATCGGCCACGACATTGCCCTGGTGCCCGAGCTCGAGAACCCGAAGGACCTGTTCGCCCTGCTGCAACCAAAAGCCGCGGCGCGTAACGCCAGCGCAGCATAAAAAAGCGGGGGCTGTAGTGCGCAGCCCCCGCAGGCCTGGATCAGTCGCCGGCCACTGCAGCCTGGACGGCACGGGCGAAGCGGTCGGCCACTTCGTCGATCTGCTCGGCGCTGATGATCAGCGGCGGCAGGAAACGCACTACCGCGCCATGCCGGCCGCCCAGTTCGAGAATCAGGCCGCGCTTGAGGCACTCGCGCTGAACCTTCGGTGCCAGGCTGCGTGAGGACGCCGGGTGGCCGAGGGCATCCAGCGCACCGTCCGGATCGATCAACTCGACCCCCAGCATCAAGCCTCGACCGCGAATATCGCCCAGGTGCGGGTAGTCACGCTGCAGGTGCTGCAGATGGCCGCGCAGGCGCTGGCCCATGGCGGCGGCGTGTTCGTCCAGGCGATGCTCCACCAGGTAATTGATCACCGCCGACCCTGCGGCCATGGCCATCTGGTTGCCACGGAAGGTCCCGGCGTGAGCCCCAGGCGCCCAGGTGTCGAGCCAGTCACGGTAGACCACTACCGCCAGCGGCAGGCTGCCGCCAATGGCTTTGGACAGGGTCACCACGTCCGGCACGATGCCCGCGTGCTCGAAGGCGAACATACGCCCGGTGCGGGCGAAGCCGCTCTGGATCTCGTCGACGATCAGCGCCACCCCAGCCTGCTCGGTGATACGGCGCACACCGCGCAGCCACTCGATATCGGCCGGAATCACGCCGCCCTCGCCCTGCACCACCTCAAGAATCACCGCCGCCGGCAGCTGTACCCCGGCCTCCGGGTCGAGCAGCAGGTTTTCCAGGTAATGCAGGTTGGCACGCACCCCCGCGTCGCCGCCCAAACCGAACGGGCAGCGGTAGTCATAGGGATAGGGCATGAACTGCACGCCGCTGTTGAGCAGTGCACCCAGGGGCTTTTTCGGCCCCAGGCTACCCATCAGGCTCAGGGCGCCCTGGGTCATCCCGTGGTACGCCCCCTGGAAAGCCAGCACCGTGCTGCGCCCGGTGGCGGTACGCACCAGCTTCAACGCAGCTTCCACCGCATCGGTGCCAGTCGGCCCGCAGAACTGGATCTTCGCCTCGCGACGCAATGCCTCGGGCAGTACCGCAAACAGGTCCTGAACGAATCGATCCTTGACCGGCGTGGTCAGGTCGAGGGTGTGCAGCGGCAGCTCATCGGCCAGCACGCGCTGGATCGCTTCGACCACAACCGGGTGATTGTGCCCCAGCGCCAGGGTACCGGCACCGGCCAGGCAGTCGATGAACTGACGGCCTTCGACGTCCTCGACATGGATGCCCCGGGCGCGCTTGAGCGCCAGCGGAATGCGACGTGGGTAGCTGCGGGCATTGGATTCCTGTTGCTGCTGGCGCAGCAGCAAGGCTGAATCCTCGAACTGGTACAGAGATTCCGGCGCAACAGCCGGCAGTGCCTGGGCAAGGCTGGAAGCGGTAGACATCGGCGAACCCTCGCAAGCAAGTAGGAATGCCCGCCACGTCCCTGTAACCGGATGTGTGTCGGGAAGTCATCGCTTGGGAGACGCTTGAGTAGGGTGTGGATTTAGCACATTTTGGGGCCAAGGTGGCTTTTCACAGACGCACCCGCGAAAAGCCACATGCACCGATGATCAGGCCCGAGCCTCCCGCGCAGGCACCTGCAGCCAGACCCGCAGCCCGTCACTGCGACTGTCGAAACGCAAGCTGCCCGCGCAGCGCTGGACGATCGCCTGGACAATCGCCAACCCCAGCCCACTGCCGACACTCTTGCTGTTGCGCCAGAAACGCTCGGTCAGGTGCTTGAGGTCCTCGTCGGCAATGCCCGGGCCATGATCGCGAACCAGGAAGCCCACCTGCCCATCAGCCATCTGCACCTCCAGCTCCACCGCCTCATTGCCACCATGGCGCAGGGCGTTGTCCAGCAGGTTGCGCAGCGCCGCCACCGCCAAGGGCGCGGGCATGCCCAGGTAGATGCGGGTGGCCTCTTCGGGCAGGCGCAGGACGATCCGCCGGTTGTCGCCGCCACCGGCGTCCTGCACCGCCTGGCGCGCGACTTGCTCGGCACTGCACAGCACGCCATCTTCGAACGACAGGCTACCCTCGACCCGGGCCAGCATCAGCAGTTGCTCCAAGGTCCGGTGCATGCGGTCGGCGCCCTGCTCGGCGTGCTCCAGGGCCTGCTCGCGCACGCTTCCATCGGTCATGCGCGCCACTTGCAGGTGGGTCTTGATGGCGGTCAGAGGGCTGCGCAGTTCGTGCGCGGCATCATCGGTCAGGCGTCGCTCGCGCTCGATGGTCTGGGCGATCCGCAGGAATAGCTGGTTCTGGGTTTCCAGCAATGGCTGCAGCTCGCTGGGCATGCCCGCCACCTGCAAGGGTTCGACGCTGTCTGCTCGGCGCTTGCGCAGGGCATCGCGCATGCGGTTGAGCGGCTCCAGCCCCTTGCCCAGACCAATCCACAGCAGCCCCAGGCTGCCGAGCAAGGCCATCAGCACCGGTGCCGAAGCGGCCAGCAGGATCGACTGGTTGAGCGCCTCGCGTTCCTGATGGCGATCGGCCGTGGTGATCCGCACATCGCCGTGGTTGTAGGTGAAGGTGCGCCATGAACTGCCATCGATCGTCTGGTCACGGAAGCCGCTGCGCTGATCGTCCATGCTGCCATCGTGCTTGTGGTTGCTGGCCAGGATCTCGCCGCGCAGGGAACTGACCTGGCAGGCCATGCCGTCCGGCACACTGAACTGGTCGGCCGCAAAGTGCGCGTCCCGGCCCTTGGCCCCCAGCGGCTGCGGCAACTGGTCAACCAGGCCCGCCACCATCCGTGCCGAAGCCACCAGGCGCTGGTCGAGGGAGAACATCATCTGCTGACGCAGGTCGCGCAACATCCAGGCCGCGGCCAGGATCCAGATCAGGATGAAGGCACTGCCCAGGATCAGCGACAGACGAACCCGCAGGCTCATGGCGCGGTCTCCTGCGGGGCCTGCGCTGCACCCAGGCGATAGCCCAGCCCGCGTACGGTCTCGACGATACTGTTGCCCAGCTTGCGCCGCAGGTGGTGGATGTGAACGTTCAGGGCATTGCTCTCGACTTCATCGCTGAAGCCATAGACGCAATCCTTGAGCTGTTCGCTGGACAGCACGCGCCCGGGATTCTGCAGCAAGGCCTGAAGCAAGGCCTGCTCGCGTCGGGACAGATCGACCGCACGACCGGCCAGGGTCGCCTCGCAACTGCTGGGGTTATAGACCAAGGGGCCGTGCTCGATGACATTCACGGCGCGCCCGGCCACGCGGCGCAGGAGCGTGTGCAGGCGCGCCGCCAGCTCGCGCAGGTCGAAAGGTTTGAGCAGGTAGTCGTCGGCGCCGGCCTGCAGGCCATCGACCCGGTCGGTGACCGCATCACGGGCCGTGAGCACCAGCACTGGCAGCACCTCGCCCTGCTGGCGCAGGCGCCGCAACAGCTTGAGGCCGTCTTCGTCGGGCAACCCCAGGTCGAGGATCATCACGTCGAACTGGGCTGCCTGGAGCAGTGCACGTGCCGCCGAGGCGCTGGCGACCCGATCGACGGTCAGGCCCTGGGCCGTGAGACCGGCGCAGATGCCGCTGGCGATCAGGTCGTCGTCCTCGCAGAGCAGTACGTGCATGGGAAATCTCCGGGTAGGTGGATGCGCAGTGCAACAAAACGGGATTAAGCGCCGATTATGAACCTCACCCCGCGTTTCGTCGCCTGCGCCAGCCGTCGATTACTCGAGTACCTCGACCGGCATGCCGACTTCAAGTCGCCCGCAGCCATCGACCGCCACGTTCTGCCCGAACAGTACGTCCCCTTCCCGCTCACGAAAGGTCTTGAGGGTGGTCAACGGCTCCCGGTCGCTACTGCGCTCACCCGTCTGTGGGTCGAGGGTGGTGAGGATGCAGCGCACACTGGGCTTGAGCACCCGCAGGTTCAGGTCGCCGATACGGATACGCTTCCAGCCATCTTCGGCAAACGCCTCGGCGCCCTCGACCACCAGGTTGGGACGAAAACGCAGCATCTGCATCGGCCGGCCGATGCGCCGGTTGAGCTCATCGAGCGAGCCCTGGCCGATCAGTAATAAAGGAAAGCCGTCGGGGAAGGCCGCACGGTCACTGTTGAGGCCATAGCCGCTGGGCAGGTAGCGTGCTCGCTGCTGCGGACAGTGCACCAGACGTACCGCCTTGCCGAGCATCTGGCTGAGCCACGCGGCGGCCTCGTCGCCGGCATCGGGCACGCGCAAGGTGTCGCGCCAGATGGTCACCCCGCGCAGGTCGTCGTCGGCACCCGGCACCTTGACCGTCAGCGGCGCCTGCCCAGGGGTTTGCAGCAGCAGGCTTTCTTCATCGCCACCGGTGGCCGTGAGCCGTCCCAATTGTGGCCAGGCACGCTGGGTAAGGAAGCGCCCGGTGTCCTGCTCGACCACCATCCAGCGCCGGTCGCCCGACAGTCCCATGGCATCCACCGTCGACTCGCCCAGGCTCTGCGCCTGGCAAGACTTCACTGGATACCGATACAACGCACTCAGAAACATCCCCGCCCGCCTTGTGCCAGTCAAAAAGCCAAGCTTATACCCACCTCGGGGCGTGTGCAGGTATCAGGCTGGCGCATGATCGAGCGACAGACGCTCACGCACCACATCCACCAGGCGGTCCGGCTGGAACTTGGAGAGGAAGTTGTCGCAGCCGACCTTCTTCACCATCGACTCGTTGAAGCTGCCCGACAGCGACGTGTGCAGCACCACGTAAAGCCCGCGCAGACGCGGGTCATTGCGGATCTCGGTGGTCAGGCGGTAACCGTCCATCTCCGGCATTTCGGCATCGGTGAAGATCATCAGCAGTTTTTCGCAGACGTCCTCTCCGGCATCGGCCCAGCCCTTGAGCATGCGCAGCGCCTTTAGGCCATCACTGGCGATGTGCAGCTTCACACCCAGTTGCGACAAGGTGTCACGCAGTTGGGCCAGGGCCACGCTGGAGTCATCCACGAGCAGCACTTCACGACCGCGGGCACGGGCGAGCACCGGGTCTTCGAGCTTGTCGCGCGACACCTTGGCGCTGTAGGGCACGATCTCGGCCAGCACCTTCTCCACGTCGATGATCTCCACCAGTTTCTCGTCGACCTTGGTGATCGCGGTCAGGTAATGCTGGCGGCCGGCACTGGTAGGCGGTGGCATGATGGCTTCCCAGTTCATGTTGACGATGCGGTCGACGCCGCCCACCAGGAAGGCCTGTACCGAGCGATTGTACTCGGTGACGATGATGGTGCTGTCCGGCCCTGGCTGCAGCGGGCGCATGCCGATCGCCTGGGACAGGTCGATCACCGGCAGCGTCTGGCCGCGCAGGTTGACCACGCCACAGACGAAGGTGTGGCGCTGCGGCATCAGGGTCAGCTTGGGCAGTTGCAGCACCTCCTGCACCTTGAACACGTTGATCGCGAACAGCTGTCGCCCCGCCAGGCGGAACATGAGGATTTCCAGGCGGTTCTCGCCTACCAATTGCGTGCGTTGATCTACCGTGTCGAGAATGCCAGCCATTGCGCAACCCCCTGGCTCTGTGCCGGAAAAAGTGGATACATCCGCCCTGTATCGGCACAATCTGCCGGAGCTTGACCCCTGCAGAAAAATGCCTGAACGGCGATTGATATCACTTTACCATCATGCTTTACTGCTGCCACATCCCTCCTCATCCGCCGCGCTGCGGACGTACCACTGCCTCTGAGACCTCATCAGGGAAACCCCTAGGAGCAATCGGGAGCAACCTGATATTCGCAATATCCATTAGCCATTAATGTGACGCCATTCTCACTGCATGAACGGAGTCAGGCTCTTGTCAGCGAACATCTCGGTGTGGCCAACCCCTGCTCCAACCCCGCACGTTGGAGTTTCATGATGGAGCGGGTGCTCTCGAACACAGCGCTCCTGCAGGACTTCCTGCTGGATGCGCAGGTCCTGCTGAACGAGTCCCAGGAATGCCTGCAACACCTGGAGCTGATCAGCAATGACGCTGACGCCTGCCATTGCCTGAGCAAAGCCCTCGAGACACTCGCCCGTCGAGCAGACGCCTCGGGCGTACTCGAGATCGCCCACTACGCCTCGGCCCTGCATCGCCTGCTGGCGCCTGGCTGCACCAGCCGCAACCTGCCGCAGGGCGCGCTACCGGCACTGGCCGACTGCCTGACACTGCTGGCCTGGCAACTGGAACTGGTCGATGAGCGCACCGGACACCTGAACCTGGACAGCAGCGAGCAGCACCTGCTGCTGGTCACCCTGGCGGGTGTGCTGGATCAACCACTCCCGCAGGCCTGTGCCCTGTGCGACGAAAACGAGCGCCACTGCGTGCACCCCCAACTGCTCAATATGCCCATTGAGCCCAAGCACGCCTACGGCACATCAACTCGCAAAGACTAGGTTCTGTCTGAAATGTGCAGACACATTTCAGACAGAACCTAGTGATGTGGCCCCACGTAACTCGTCTGACTGGACGGCCCCAAACACATGGCAACTTGGCAAGTTTGTACAAGTTCTGTCTAGTTCCGCAGCCTCGCCGCGTTAGTTGAGTTTGGAAGTTACTGCCTTCTCAAAGGATAATGGCTTATTGCCACTTCTACAGGCATTGCACCCCACTGCCATGCCTCGGAAACACCTTGGTTTCAGGCAACTAACCAGCCGGGACCAAACCAACTCGAAGTGATACCATGCGCGCAAATGAACGAACGCCCAACGGCTCTTCAGCGTTTACAACAGGGCTCGTTCCTGGTTGAAAGGCAGGACATTCACGATTCTCCAGAAAGATTGGCGACCTGCGCCAGCAATAATTCAGTGGCTTTCCTATCTATGCTCCCACGCTTGAAGATTTCCCTGCGTTGTCGCTCTCGCACCGCCTTGCTGCGTGGGGCAACCGCCGTGCTGTGCGTGGCATCGCTGGTCACCAACCTGGTGCTCTACAGCAACGAGCAACCTGTATCGGCCGGTGCCCTGGCGCTGCAGTTGGCCGCCCTGCTCGGGGCCGGCTGGCACCTGCGTCGTGGCGCTCGATCGATCAACCTGCTGCCGGCGGAGCTGGCCGACCGCATGCTCAAGGTCCAGGAAAGCGAACGCCAGCACCTGAGCCGCGAGTTGCACGATGACATCGGCCAATTGCTCACCGCCGCCAAGCTTCAACTCGACTGGTTGCAACGTCGCGTGCCTGCACCGCTGCAGGCGCAGTGCGACACGCTGCGCAAGACCCTCGACGACACCTTGGGCAACGTGCGTGACGTCTCGGCGTTGCTCAACCCACGGCAACTGGCCAGCCTGGGCCTGGAGGCCAGCCTGCGCGCGCACCTGCTGCGTGCCCTCGAGAACAGCGAGGTGCACTGGAGCCTGGAATGCAAACAGCGCTTGGGCGGCATCTCCGAGGAAGTGACCATGGCCGCCTTTCGCATCACCCAGGAAGCGGTCACCAACGTGCTGCGCCATGCCCAGGCGCGCAACTTGCTGATCAGCCTGCAACGCACCCCCGCCGGGTTGCTGCTGACGATCCTCGATGACGGTGTGGGCTTCGTCCCGGCCAGCAAACCGGGCGAAGTCGGGCAACGTGGCATGGCCGGCATGCAGGAGCGGGCCACCGCCCTGCAGGGCAGCCTGAGCGTGACCAGCCAGCCCGGAGCGGGCACCCGAATCGAAGCGCTGTTCCCCTGGCCTGCACGCAGCCAGGAACGTGCCAGGACACCCGCCACCGATGATTAGACTGCTGTTGATCGACGACCATTCGCTGATTCGTGCGGGCGTGCGCGCACTGGTGTCCGATATTCCCGACTACACCGTGGTCGGTGAAGCCGACGACGGCCAGCACCTGCTGGAGATGGTCCAGCGCCTGAGCCCCGACATCGTCCTGCTGGACATCTCGATGCGCTCGACCAACGGCCTCGACGCTCTGACGCAATTGCGCGCAAACGGTTGCACCTGCAAGGTGCTGATCCTGTCGATGCACACCGACCCCGACCTGATCATGCGTGCCCTCGAAAGCGGCGCCCACGGCTACCTGCTCAAGGACACCACCGCCAACGAGCTGGAGCACGCCCTCGCCGCGTTGCGCAACGGCGAGCGCTACCTCAGCCCGGCCATCGCCCACACGGTGATCAATCAGGCCCTGCTGCGCGCACAGGCCAGCAAGCAGCCGAGCAGCGATCGCCACAACCTCACCGCCCGGCAACTGGAAATCCTGCGCCTGATCGTGCGTGGCAAGTCCACCCGCGAGATCGCCGCAGGCTTGGGGCTGTCGATCAAGACCGTTGAAACCCACCGCTCGCAAATCATGAAGCGTCTGCAGATCTACGATGTGGCGGGCCTGGTGCTGTTCGCGGTGCGCGAGAAAATCATCAGCCTGGACGACTGAACAGCGGCGAATCGGCGGGCAGGTGCACGCGCAGGGCGCCCGGCGCCGCCTCGAAACGCAGGCTGCCGGCCTGCAACGGCTCACCGTCCAGGTTGATATCCAGCCCTTCGGCCTTGCCGATCTCGACCCAGGGCAGGCGCGCACGCACGAACAGCTCCTCGCCCGTCAGCAAGTCACGCAGTGCGCCCACCATCGCCTCGGGTGCAGGCAGAATCGCGACCTCCAGCAAGCCATCATCGACCAGCGCCTCGGGGCACAGCACATGGCCGCCGCCGGCCTGGCGACCGTTGCCGATGGCCAAGGCCAGCAACTGCCCCTGCCAGTGGAAATCAGACCCGTGCAGGGTCGCCGAAGCGGCCTGCAACTCACTGAAGCGCGACAGCCCGGTGAACAGGTACGCCGCCCCGCCCAGTACCTTCTTCAAGTCTTCGGACGTGTTGGCTGTCACCTGGCTGCCAAAGCCGCCGGTGGCCATGTTGAGGAACATCTGCTCACCCACCCGCCCCAGGTCGATGGGACGGGCCGGTACATCCAGCAAGGCCAGGGCGGCCGCCGGCTCCAAAGGCACACCGGCGGCGCGGGCAAAGTCGTTGGCAGTGCCCAGCGGCAGCAAGGCCAGGCTGGCGTCGGCCTGCATTTGGGCCATGGCCTCGGCGATATCGCGAAGGGTACCGTCGCCACCGCCGGCTACCACTTGCGTGTAACCGCCCGCCAGGGCTTCTTCGACCAAACGCCGGGCATCGCCCGCCTCCCAGGTCAGGCGCACATCCAGTACCTGCCCGCGCTCGCGTCGCACGCCCACGGCGCTGCGCACCTCTTCGTTCATGGCCTGCTTGCCATGCAGGATCAACATCGCCTTGTGCCCGTGCATACGAGATTCTCCTTATGAAGACGCCAACCTCAATCTCGACCACAGGCAACCGGCAATTGCTGCACGGCAACGCAAAATTCAACCCAGGCCATCACTCGACAAATTATTGGCTACGCTTAAAAGAGCCCCGCCACACAGTCATATTATTGACCCTTGTGCAGCCTCACCTGACAGGAGCGGTCATGCGTATTCTCTGGACATTGCCCTACCTGCCCTGGCCCACCACCAGCGGCAGCAAGACCCGCCAGTACCACTTGCTGCGCGAACTGGCACATCACGGCCACCGCATCACGTTGCTGGTGCAATCGAAGGTGCCTCTGTCCGATCCTGCGCGCCAAGCCCTCGAACCGCTGCTCGAACGCCTGATCGTGTTGCCACGGCGCCCCGTGCAGAGCCCGCTTAACCTGCTCGCCTCGCCCATCATCGACTACCCCATGCGCGCCATCATCAATGGCTTGGCGCCCTGCCTTCGGCACCGCTTCGAGCAGTTGCTTGACGAGCACTGGGATGTCATCCAGATCGAACACAGCTACGCCTTCCAGCCCTTCGAGAAGGCCCTGCAACGGCGCGGCCTGCCCTACCTGCTCAGCGAACACACCCTCGAGTCGGTGATGGGCGCAGCCTGCCATGATCGCCTGCCCTTGTGGTTGCGTCCGCTCAACGCCTTCGATCGCTGGCGCTACCGGCGCTGGGAGCAGCGCGTGCTGCGCCAGCCCAACGAAGTCGTGGCGGTCAGCCCGCACGACGCCGAACTGATCGGGCAGATCAGCGGGCGGACGGTGAACGTGGTGGTCAATGGCGTCGACTGCGATCACTACCAGCATGTGCAACCGGCCCTGCACAGTCAGCGCCTGTTGTTCGTCGGCAATTTCGAATACGGCGCGAACCTGGAAGCCATCGAGTGGGCACTGGAAGACATCCTGCCCCAGGTCTGGCAGAGCAATCCGGCAGTGCGCCTGGCCATCGCCGGGCACGCCCTGCCCGCGCACTGGAAGCTGCACTGGAACGACCCGCGCATCGAATGGCTTGGCTACCGCCCCGATCTTCGCGAAGTGCAACGGCGCTCGGCGCTATTCTTCGCGCCGCTGCGTTATGCCGGCGGGTCGAAGGTGAAGATTCTTGAGGCGATGGCCGCCGGGATGCCGGTGATCACCACCGGCAAGGGCGCTTCGGGCCTGGCAGTGAACAATGGCGAGCACTACCTGGGCGGTGACGACGGCAGCCAACTGGCGCTGCTCCTGACCCAGTTGCTCAACCAGCCCTGGCGCATGAGCCAACTGGGGGAAGCCGGGCGACAGTTCGCCCGGCAGCGCCATGACTGGAGCGTTGCCGCCCAGCAACTGGAGAACGTGCACATGCGCCTGACCCAATTGGCACCGGCGCAGGCCGCGCCGCTCGGCACGATGCTAGCCAAGTAGCTCGCTGAAGGGGATGAACGTCACGCTGTCACCAGGGCTCACCGTACTGCCCTCACGCACCTCGACCAGCCCCTCGGCCCAGGCTGCGCTGCGCAGTACACCCGAGCTCTGGTTCGAGTAGATGCGTACCTGCCCACCCTCGATCCGCGCCCGCAGGTATTCGCGACGATTGCCCGGCTTGGGCCAGTCGAAACCTGCCGGCACGTCGAAACGCAGCGGCGTGACCTGCTCGACGCCCAGGCGCCGCAGCAAGTAGGGACGTGTCAGCAAGGCGAAGGTAACCAAGGTGGACGCCGGATTCCCCGGCAGGCCGATCACCGGCACGCCACGGAAATGCCCGAAGGTCAGTGGCTTGCCCGGCTTGATCGCCAGCTTCCACAGCGCCAGCTCGCCAGCCTCGCGCAGGGCCATGCCCAGGTAGTCGGCCTCCCCTACCGACACACCGCCGGTAGAAAGAATCAGGTCGACGTCGCCCAGATTGGCCAGGCATTGGCGGGTCAGCGCCAGGTCATCGGCGAGGATGCCGGCATCGATGACCTCGCAGCCCATGCGCTGCAACCAGCTGACCAGCAGTCGGCGGTTGCTGTTGTAGATCTGCCCCGGGCCCAGCGGCAGCCCCGGCTCGACCAGCTCGTCACCGGTCGACAACACCGCGACCCGCACCCGGCGCCGCACACGCAGGTGGCCGTGGCCCAGGGTGGCGGCAAGACCCAGTTCGATCGGGCCCAACAGCGTGCCGGCGTTCATCACCTGCTCGCCAGCGCGGGTTTCCTGGCCTTGGGGGCGCACATTCTGGTGCGGCGCCAAAGCTTCGACAAAGCGCACGCGGCCATCGTCGAGCACCTCGGCGTTTTCCTGCATCTCGACGCAGTCGGCACCTGCAGGCAGCGGCGCACCGGTGAAGATCCGCGCGCAGGTGCCAGGTTGCAGCGGTGCCGGAGCGTGACCGGCAAAGATGCGCTGGCTCACCGGCAGCGGTTCGCCCTGCCAGTCGGCAAGGCGCAGGGCGTAGCCGTCCATGGCGCTGTTCGGCCAGGGCGGCAGGTCGACGCTGGCGAACAGGTCCTGCGCCAGTACACGGCCTTCGGCATCGGCCAGCTCGACCTCTTCGGTTTCACTGATCGGCGCCGCCTCGGCCAGCGCCAGCAGGCGCTCCAGCGCTTCTTCCACCGGCATCAACGGCCGGCTCGGCGCAGCCTCAGCCACGGCTGTCACAGGCCTGCGCCTGCTTCAGGTGCGCGACGAAATTGCAGGGACGATGGCGGGCGTCGAGCTGCTCGGCGAGGATGC
Organism: Pseudomonas sp. NBRC 111143; assembly: GCF_001320965.1. Classification (NCBI taxonomy): domain Bacteria; kingdom Pseudomonadati; phylum Pseudomonadota; class Gammaproteobacteria; order Pseudomonadales; family Pseudomonadaceae; genus Pseudomonas; species Pseudomonas sp. NBRC 111143. Next base: position 47,250 of record NZ_BCBT01000012.1, read on the forward strand.
CGTCCCAGCCCGTGCGCACCGCATTGGTCGAGCCGGGCAGGCAGCACACCAGGGTGCCGTTGGCCAGGCCCGCAAGGGCGCGGGACTGTACGGTGGAGGTGCCAATGTCCGGCACCGAGATCTGTCGGAACAACTCGCCGAAGCCATCGACCTGCTTGTCCAGCAGGCAAGCGACGGCTTCGGGGGTGCTGTCGCGGCCGGTGAAGCCGGTGCCGCCGGTGATCAGCACCACCTGTACCTGGTCGTCGGCGATCCAGGTGGCGACCTGGGCGCGGATCTTGTAGAGGTCATCCTTGAGCAGCACCCGTTCTGCAAGGCGGTGGCCTGCGGCGCTGAGGCGATCGACGAACATCTGTCCGGAGGTGTCGTTGTCGAAGGTACGGGTGTCGCTGACCGTCAGCACGGCAATGTTCAACGGCACGAAGGGGGTATCTGCCTTGGCTTTCATGAGGGTCCGTCGCAGGGGGAAAGAATGCGCCAGTTATATCACAGCGCAGCCTTGTTCTTGGTCAATGCCCGCTGATTGCCGCTATGCTCGACTATGCGAGGAACTTTGCAAGGACGCCTCGCGTCATAACGTCATCAAGCACCATCGCACTGGAGAAACACGATGATTCAACGGACAATTCCCGCCTTCATGCTCGCCCTGGGCCTGGCCACCCTCGCCGGTTGCGCTTCGCCAACCGTCATCACGTTGAACGACGGCCGCGAGATTCAGGCCGTGGACAAACCTTCCTATGACGAAGACTCCGGCTTCTACGAATTCGAACAACTCGATGGCAAGCGTACACGCATCAACAAAGATCAGATTCGCACCGTGAAAGAGCTCTGATCTGCACCTCGTTTTGAGCAAACGGCCTTTTAACAACAAGGGCTTGCGTTCAAAAATACGATGCAGTAGGATTTTCGAAATCGGAGTGTAGCGCAGCCAGGTAGCGCGTCTCGTTCGGGACGAGAAGGCCGCAGGTTCGAATCCTGTCTCTCCGACCAGATCCTTCGAAAAAGCCCGCCTAGTGCGGGCTTTTTCGTGCCTGGGTGATCGCCATTCAGGCGCTGCCTGCCGCGAATTGCAGCGCCGCCAACCTGGCATAGAGTGGGTTTTCCTCGACCAGTTGGCGATGACTGCCGACAGCAACCACCCTACCCTGGTCGATCACCGCAATGCGATCGGCATGCTGCACGGTCGCCAGCCTGTGGGCGATCACCAAGGTGGTACGCCCGGCCATCAACTGCGGCAAGGCCTGCTGGATCAGGTGCTCGCTCTGCGCGTCGAGTGCGCTGGTAGCCTCATCGAGCAGCAGCACCGGCGCATCCACCAGCAGCGCCCGGGCAATCGCCAGGCGCTGGCGCTGACCACCCGACAGGCCGACGCCATCCTCGCCCAGCGGCGTCTGGTAGCCCTGGGGCAATTGCTGGATGAATTCGTGAGCATGGGCACTGCGCGCCGCCGCCTCGACCTGGGCGGCACTCGCCTGCGGCCTTCCGTAGCGGATATTGGCCTCGACCGTGCCGCGAAACAGCGCAGGGTTCTGCGCCACCAGAGCGAACTGGCGACGCAGGTCGTCGGGGTCTAGCGCTGCAATCGGCTGTCCATCGAGCAGAATGCTACCGGACTGTGGATCGTGAAAACGCAGCAGCAGGTCGAACAGCGTCGACTTGCCCGCCCCCGATGGCCCCACCAACGCCACGGTCTGCCCAGGTGCTATGACCAGGCTCAGGCCATCGATGGCAGCCACCGACGGGCGTGACGGATAAGCGAAGTGCACATCGCGCAACTCGATCTGCCCGCTGGCCCGAGCGCCGGGCAGTGTCGAGGGCTGCGACGGCGGTACGATCGCGCTGCTTGCCGCCAGCAACTCGGCAATACGCTCGGCGGCCCCGGCAGCCCGCTGCAACTCACCGATCACTTCGCTCAAGGTGCCCACGGCGCTGCCCACGATCAGGCTGTAGAACACGAACGCGGCCAGCTCGCCCCCGGAGATGCGCCCGGCAATCACATCCATGCCGCCGACCCAGAGCATGATGGCCACGGCGCCCAGGACCAGAACGATCACCACGGTGATCAACCACGCCCGCTGGGCAATGCGCCGGCGCGCCACATCGAAAGCCGCCTCGACGGTATCGGTGAACAACTGGCGATCATGGGCCTGGTGGTTGTAGGCCTGCACGGTCTTGATCTGCCCCAACGTCTCGGCGACGTAGCTGCCGACGTCAGCGACCCTGTCCTGGCTCTGGCGTGACAGGCTGCGCACCCGCCGGCCGAACAGCAGGATCGGCGACAGCACCAGCGGCAGCGCCAGCACTACGATACTGGTCAACTTGGGATTGGTGACGAACAGCAGCACCACCCCGCCCAGCACCATCAGCGCATTACGCAGGAACATCGACAGCGACGAGCCGATCACCGATTGCAGCAGCGTGGTATCAGCGGTCAGCCGCGACTGGATCTCCGAGCTGCGGTTATCCTCGAAGAACCCCGGATGCAGGCTGATCAAGTGATCGAACACCGCACGGCGGATATCAGCGACGCAACGCTCGCCAATCCACGACACCAGGTAGAAGCGGCTGAAGGTTCCGACCGCCAAGGCCAGCACCAGCACCATGAACAGCGCAATCGTCTGGTTGAGCTGGTGCGCAGAACCGGTCATGAAACCCTGATCCACCAGCAGGCGAATACCCTGGCCCATGGACAGGGTGATGGCTGCCGTGACGATCAGCGCCAGCAAGGCCAGCATGGCCTGTCGGCGATAGGGACGCACGAATTGCCAGGCCAGCCCCAAGGCGCGGCGCTGGCGGGAGGAAAGCGGATCGGACATGGTGCGGACCGGTGAGCGGGAAACCTGCAGACTACCATTCATCTGCCCGAGTGGAACGCCTGCAACCGCCACGGGGTCGCAGTTCGGTAGGGCCAGTGGCTATAGCTTATCGATCTAACCCGTCACTGGAGCTTTACTGCACTTTCTGTTGCACTGTGCCTGTCGTGATACCGAAGGAGCTGTCACAGGTCAGTCACGGCGAGTGGTTACCCTGAGCTTGCAACCTGATGAGGAGACAGGAAATGAGCTTGCAACATAGCAGCGACACCGTGAAAAACGCCCAGCCCCCGAAGCCGCAGGTGTGTGGCTCGATCATCGATGCCCAGGGCCGTGAGGTTCCGATCACCGAACAGATGATCCAGGAGGCCTGCAAGGAGCTCGAGCAGAGCCGGGTGGAGAAAGCCCGCAAGGCTTGAAAAGCCCATGAATCCCTTACAACCCGGCGCTTGCGCCGGGTTTTTCGTTTCTGCGCCCCGGGCAGGCCCGACAACCCGGAACAATCATTTATTTTTTTGTACACGAAATATGCGCTAAAGATTTCACCGCGACGCGCCGAAACAGGATAAATAGCAGTTAGCCATCACGCGTGCGAAATGGCTCCCTGCTTTTCACTCCCACGAATGGTTCGTCCCGATGAAGATAAAAAATAAGCTGGTGCTCGCGTTCGTATTGGTGGCTTTCATCCCGGTGGCCCTGGTCGGTGTGATTTCCGTGGTGAACATCCGCGCTGAGGCGGTGGATCAGTTCCTCGACGGCAGCACCCGCGAAATTCGTCAGATCGACGGCAACATGCGGCAGTTCTTCGACGGCACGCTGCAGAACGTAGAACAAATGGCGACGGATCCTGTATACAAATCAGTGGGTACACTCAAGGATTACACCTCTGCCGACGCTGCCAGCCACCCCATGCCTGCAGCCACCCAACAGGTCATCGACGCCTTTGCCCGCTACGGCGCCACTCATCCTGCGGCCGCCATCATCTCCATCGGCCTCGAAGACGGCACTTACGCCAAATGGCCGGATGACCCGAAACTGGCCAGCTACGATCCACGCGCACGCCCCTGGTACAAGGCCGCCATGGCCACCCCAGGCAAGACCGTGCGCACCGCCGCCTACTACTACGACAAGGACGACGTCGCCCTGGTCGGCACCGCGCGTACGCTCAACGATGCCAGCGGCAAGCCCAAGGGGGTGTTCGTGGTCAGCGTGTCGCTGAAGAACCTCACCGAGCTGGTCAAGAGCATCAAGCTGGGCAAGAGCGGCTACGTGATGCTGATCGAGAACGGCACCGTACTGGTTGATCCACGTGATGCCAGCCATGGTTTCAAGCAACTGAAGGACCTTGGCGAGCCCTACGCACAACTGGCAGCCACCGAGCAAGGATCCACCGAGGTGGTGATCGAGGGTGTGCGCTACATGGCCAATGTCTGGACCTCGCCTGACCTGGGCTGGCGCTTCGTCGGCCTGATCGAGTACAGCGAAGTGATGGGCGCGGCCACCCACATGACCTACCTCACCGCCGTCATCGTGCTGGTACTGGCACTGGTCTTCGCCCTGGTTGCAGCCGCGTTCTCGCGGGTCATCGTCAAGCCTATCGGCCAGGTCAGCACGGGCTTGCAGCAGATCGCCCAGGGCGAAGGCGACCTGCGCCAGGACCTGGTGATCCAGGGCAAGGACGAAACCGCCGAGCTGGCCGGCTGGTTCAACAAGTTCCTCGCGGCGATCCGCCAACTCATCCAGCACATCGGCGCCGCCTCGGGCAACCTGCACGAGGCATCGCGGGCCAACAGCGAACTGGCCGGCAACATGAACGAAGCCGCAGGGCGCCAGCGTGAGGCCGTGGAACTGGTGTCCACCGCCTTCAACGAGATGGTCGCCACCGCCAACGAGGTCGCGCGGTCCTGCAGCAGCGCAGCCGACGCCGCAGAGAACGGCCATCACCGCGTCGCCGAGGGCAAGCAGCAGATCGAGTTGACCACCGACAACGTCAATCGCCTGGGTAGCCGCCTGAGCGAGTCGTCGCAGGCGATGGTCGAGCTCGAGGAAGGCAGCCGCAACATCAACCAGATCCTCGGCACCATCCGCGCCATCGCCGAACAAACCAACCTGCTGGCACTGAACGCAGCGATCGAGGCTGCCCGTGCCGGTGACCAGGGCCGCGGTTTCGCCGTGGTCGCCGATGAAGTGCGGGCGCTGGCCAAGCGTACCGCCGACTCCACCGGCGAGATCGACCAATTGCTCAACACCCTGGGCAACAAGACCCAGGAGGTGTCGCAGAAGATGGAAAGCTGCCTGGACCTGTCGCGGGCCAGCGTGTCGTCGATCGCACGTGCGCGGGACAGCTTCGAGGGTATCCAGCTGTCGGTGAACGAGATCCGCGATCAGAACCTGCAGATCTCGGCGGCTGCCGAAGAGCAGCACAGCGTGGCCGAAGAGATCAACCGGCACATCCAGCAGATCTACGACGAGGCAAGGCTGGTGGAAGGCCTGGCCAGCTCGGCGCAATCGGACTCGGGCAGGCTGTCGCAGCTATCGGAAGAGTTGAACGGCCTGGTCGGGCGCTTCAAGTCCTGACCCTCCTTGTGGGGCGCCGGTTCGGCGCCCCGACGTGCCGCGCGCCTGCACACTCAACAACCGACCGCACGCTCCTCGGCACACAGGGGCGTGGCCTGGGCGTAGAAGACGCTGGTCAGGGCCCCGACCACGCCCATGATCAGGCAGAACCCGACGCACACCCAGGGGCTCCACGGCATCAGCGCAATCAGTGCCAAGGGCGTGGTGCTCGCCCAAAGGGCATAGGCCAGGTTGTAAGTGAAGGAAATCCCCGACACCCGGATCTGCGCCGGGAACAGCCCGACCATCACCGATGGCACCACCCCCACCACGCCACACGACAACCCGGCTAACGCATAAGCCGCCCAGGTCCAGCCCCACTGCCCTACCAGGCTGGCATACAGCACGCCGATCCCCAGCGGCAGCAACAGGCTGTAGATCGTCACCGCACGCCAGGCGCCGATGCGGTCAACCAGCAGCCCCGCCAGTACGCAACCGATATTGAGAAAGACGATACCCACACTGCTGAGCGCGAAGGTATGCCCGGCATCGATCCCGAAGCGCTGCTGCATGACCGTCGGGGTGATCACCACCAGCACCACCACCGCAGAGGTCAACACGCACGTCAGCAACGCGGCCGGGATCAACGAAGCGCGGTGGTCGGTGAGCACCATGCGCAGCGGAAATGCCACGGGCGGCGCCTGCCGCTCACGCAGGGCAAGAAACACTGGCGTCTCGCTCAGCCAACGGCGCAGCCAGACACCGAACACGCCGAACACCCCACCGAGCAGGAAGGGATAACGCCAGGCGAAGTCGAGGATTTCCTGTGGGGTGTAGAGCCGCGCCAGCAAGGTGGCGATCAGCGCGCCAAGCAGGTAACCGAAGGTCAGCCCCGCCTGCAGGAAGCCCAGGGCGTAGCCGCGACGCCCAGGCGGTGCGTGCTCGGCCACGAAGGTCCAGGCGCTGGGCACCTCACCACCTACCGCAGCGCCCTGCAGGATGCGCAGGGCCAGCAGCAGCAGAGGAGCGGCGTAGCCGATGTCGGCGTAGGTCGGCATGACTCCGATCAGCAGGCATGGCAGGGCCATCATCAGGATGCTCAGGCTGAACACGCGCTTGCGCCCAAGGTGGTCGGCGAAGTGCGCCATGAGAATGCCGCCCAGAGGGCGTGCCAGGTAGCCGGTGACGAAGATCCCGAAGCTCTGCAGCAGGCGCAGCCACTCCGGCATCTGTGGCGGGAAGAACAGCTGGCTCAGGGTCAGGGCGAAGAACACGAAGATGATGAAATCGTAGATCTCCAGCGCGCCGCCAAGGGCCGCAAGGCCCAGGGTACGGTGATCGCCGCGGCTGAAACGAGGCGCGCGAGCGGTATCGATGGCAGTCATTTCTGGGTTCCGCAGATCGGCAAAGGGCAAGAGGATAGCAAAAGCCGATGCGTCTCAGCTGGAACGGCTGAAGGCGTTGTGCGAGAAGGTCATCCGCCGCCAGGAGTTGCCTGCACCGCCAGCGAGCGCCGACGGCAGCGCAACCTGCCCCAGCAACTGCGGGGTGTCGATGATCGCCATGAACGATTCCAGTGCCTCGCTATCGGGCACCTTGGGCAGGCTGACACTGACCGCCTGGCGTTCGCTCGGCGCGACGCTCGGCACTTTCAGATGCTGGGAGTGGTACAGCAGCACATGCTGGATCTGCGGACTGACGCGGCAGAAGCGGGCCAGATCGACGCCGGCATGGCTGCCCAGTTCGATATTGCCCACCAACAGCTGGAACGGGTGCAACGCGCTCTGCACCAGGCGCTGCAGGTCGTCGAAGCTTTCCACCGGGGCGATCCGGTAGTAGCCCAAGCCATTGAGCATGCGTTCCAGCTGCAGGCGCTGACCGGGATGCTCGTCGGCGATGAGGATACGCATGGACTTGTTCGGCATGGTCCGGACCCTGGCGGCAAGGTGGTCAGAGACACTGCCTGGCCTTGCTGCGCCTGTGCGGGCAATGACGGGTCTCTTTCTTGATAGTTGTCGGGAACCGACGATAAATCAAGGCGCTGCACAGGGATTTTTCACCCCTGTTTCACGCGCTTTTCACTGCTCCCACTGACGCATGCGCAAGCGACAGTGCTTCATGGCATTGACGATGTGCTTTTCCACCACGCTCTGCGAAACCCCGAGGCGCTCGGCGATCTGTGGATGCGACAGACCCTCGAGCTTGCGCAGCAGGAAGCTCTCGCGGCACGGCGCACTCAACTCGTCCAGTGCGCGCCGAACCATCTCCAGGCGCTCATCGAGGTGCAGCAGCTGGGACGGTGCCGGACTGTGCCAGCGCTCGTCGCTGTCCAGCACTTCAAGCGGCTCGGACTGACGCACCGACTGACGTCGGTGCCGGTCGATCACCAGGTTCAGTGCCGTGCGGTAGAGGAAGGAACGGGGTCGCTCGATCGGCGGGTGACCGCCGCGCTCGAGCAGGCGCAGGCAGGCGTCATGGGCAACATCTTCTGCCGCGTGCCGGCTGCCCAGCCGCGAGGAGAGGAAACTCACCAGTTCGCGATAGTAATGTTCCACCACGGCCCTTGCCTCTCCCGTTGGGCAACGTCAATGCGATTGAAAATACGCATCAGTGATATCAGCGTGTCATCTTACAAATTACAACCATTCTCAGCAACACACCCTCTCACCTGCGGCTAAATCCATTTCCCCAGCGTTCGTCTAACTGTGACCTCCGTGCGTGCCCTGAAAGGCGCGACACGCCCTTCATCCCTGGCTGGAAGTCTGCATGAGACGTACATCCACACTCCGTCGCCGCGTCGTTCTCGGCGGCCTGGGCCTGATCGCGCTGGGCAGCCTGCTGGCCTGGAAAGCCCTGCCGTTCGGCACTCTGCCGGTCAGCACCGTGCAGGTCACCCGCGGCGACATCGAAAGCAGCGTCACCGCCCTTGGCACCCTGCAGCCCCGTCGCTACGTGGATGTCGGCGCCCAGGCCTCCGGGCAGATCCGCAAACTGCACGTGGAAGTCGGCGATGAAGTGCGCAAGGGCCAACTGCTGGTGGAGATCGACCCCTCCACTCAACAGGCGCGCCTGGACGCCGGCCGCTACTCGATCGAGAACCTCAAGGCCCAGCTTGCCGAACAGCGTGCCCAGTATCTGCTGGCCCAACAGCAGTTTCAGCGCCAGCAAGACCTGGCCAGGGCCGGCGCGACCCGCCAGGAGGATGTCCAGCAGGCCCAGGCGCAGCTCAAGGTGACCCAGGCACGCATCGACATGTACCAGGCGCAGATCCGCCAGGCCCAGGCCAGCCTGCGCAGCGACGAGGCAGAACTCGGCTATACGCGGATCTACGCACCGATGGACGGCACCGTGGTGGCGGTGGATGCGCGCGAAGGCCAGACCCTCAACGCCCAGCAGCAGACCCCGCTGATCCTGCGCATTGCCCGCCTGTCGCCGATGACCGTCTGGGCCCAGGTTTCGGAGGCCGACATCGGCCAAGTCAAGCCTGGCATGACCGCCTACTTCACGACACTGGCCGGTGGCAAACGCCGCTGGACCAGCACCGTGCGCCAGATCCTGCCGATCCCACCCAAGCCGCTCGACCAGACCAGCCAGGGCGGCGGCAGCCCGGCCAGCGCCAGCAGCGGCACCACCGGCAGCAAGGTGGTGCAGTACACGGTACTGCTCGACGTGGAAAACCCTGACGGCGCCCTGATGGCCGAGATGACCACCCAGGTGTTCTTCGTCGCAGGCCAGGCCAGCCATGTGCTCACCGCGCCGCTGGCGGCGCTGGACGACGCGCCCACCGAGGGCATGCGCCTGGCGCAGGTCCTGAACCGTAACGGCAAGGTCGAACAGCGCCAGGTACGCACCGGCTTGAGCGATCGCCTGCGGGTACAGATCCTCGACGGCCTGAGCGAAGGCGAGCAACTGGTCATCGGCGCACCACGCGCCAGCGGAGGCTGAATGAACGCACCGCTGATCGAGCTCGATGACATCCACAAGGTCTACGGCGGCATCGACTCGCCCGAGGTCCAGGTGCTGCGTGGTATCAGCCTGAGCATCCAGCCTGGCGAGTTCGTCGCCATCGTCGGCGCCTCCGGGTCCGGCAAATCCACCCTGATGAACATCCTGGGCTGCCTCGACCGCCCCTCCCGAGGCAGCTATCGCTTCGCTGGCCGTGACGTCGCCGAGCTCGACAGCGACGAACTGGCCTGGCTGCGCCGCGAGGCCTTCGGTTTCGTGTTCCAGGGCTATCACCTGATTCCCTCAGGCTCGGCCCAGGAGAACGTCGAGATGCCGGCGATCTACGCCGGTACCCCTGCAGCCGAACGCCATGCGCGCGCCGCCGCGCTGCTCGAACGCCTGGGCCTGGCCAGCCGCACCGGCAACCGCCCTCACCAGCTGTCCGGGGGCCAGCAGCAACGGGTATCGATCGCCCGGGCACTGATGAATGGCGGCCACATCATTCTCGCCGACGAACCCACCGGCGCCCTCGACAGCCACAGCGGCGCCGAGGTCATGACACTGCTGGACGAACTGGCCAGCCAAGGTCACGTGATCATCCTCATCACCCACGACCGTGAGGTGGCGGCGCGGGCGCGGCGGATCATCGAGATCCGCGACGGCGCGATCATCAGCGACTCGGCCGCCGATCGCTCCCCCGCTGCGCCCACACCTGGCTTGCAGGCCGATGATCTGCGCCAGCGTCTGGACCGCGGCGCCAGCCAGCGCGGCGCCTGGAAAGGCGAGTTGGTCGAATCGCTGCAGGCCGCCTGGCGGGTCATGTGGATCAACCGCTTCCGCACTGCCCTGACCCTGCTCGGCATCGTTATCGGCGTGGCCTCGGTGGTGGTGATGCTCGCCGTCGGCGAAGGCAGCAAGCGCCAGGTGATGGCGCAGATGGCCGCCTTCGGCTCCAACATCCTCTACCTTAGCGGCAAGCACGCCACCGCCCGCGAAGCGGCGGGCCTGGTCTCCCTCGACGACGTAGCCGCCATCGCCGGCCTGCCCCAGGTGCAGCGCATCATGCCGGTGATCGGCGGCGAGCTGATGGTTCGCCACGGCAACAACAACCAGTCGTTCTACGTGGGGGGCAACAACACCGAGTTCCCGCACATTCTCAACTGGCCGGTGGTCGAAGGCAGCCTGTTCACCGACGCCGACGAGCGCAGCGGCGCCGCCGTGGCGGTGATCGGCCAGAAGGTTAAGGAAAAGCTCCTGCCCCCCGGCAGCAATCCGCTGGGCCAGTACCTGCTGATCGAGAACGTACCCTTCCAGATCGTCGGCGTGCTCGCGGCCAAAGGCGCAAGCTCTGGCAACCAGGACAGCGACGAGCGCATCGTGGTGCCCTACTCGGCCGCCTCCATGCGCCTGTTCGGCAAGCACGATCCCGAATACGTGATCATCACCGCTGCCGACTCCAGCCGGGTCTCGGAGACCGAAGCGGCCATCGCCCACCTGATGCGCAAACGTCACCAGGGCAAGCAGGATTTCGACCTGACCAACGACGCGGCGCTGATCCAGGCCGAGGCGCGCACCCAGAACAGCCTGTCGCTGATGCTCGGCGCGATTGCCGCCATCTCGCTGTTGGTCGGCGGCATCGGGGTGATGAACATCATGCTCATGACCGTGCGTGAACGTACCCGCGAGATCGGTATCCGCATGGCCACCGGCGCTCGCCAGCGCGACATCCTGCGCCAGTTCCTCACCGAGGCGGTGATGCTGTCGATGGTCGGCGGCGTGACCGGCATCGCCCTGGCCCTGACCATCGGCGGTGCGCTGCTGCTGGCCGATATCGCCGTGGCCTTCGCCCTGCCCGCCATCCTCGGCGCCTTTGCCTGCGCCGTGATCACCGGTGTCGTGTTCGGCTTCATGCCGGCGCGCAAAGCCGCCCGACTCGACCCGGTCAAAGCCCTTACCAGCGTGTAGCCCATGACATTGCCAAGCCGCATCAGCCTGCTGACCCTGAGCCTCTGCCTCGCCGCCTGCAACAGCACACCGCCGCCGCAGGCCGACATCACGCCACCGCCCACTTGGCAAGGCGCCACCGACACCCATCAGGTGCCGCCGGACAGCGCCTGGTGGCAGGCGTTCGCCAGCCGCGAACTGGATCGCCTGATCGAGCGCGCCCGCAGCAACAGCCACGACCTGGCGGCCGCTGCCGCACGGGTGCGCCAGGCCCAGGCGCGCGCCGTGATCGCCGGAGCGCCGTTGTTGCCCGAACTGCAGTTCGGGATGGACGGCAGCCGCCAACGCCTGCTGCGCGGCGACGGTAACGACCAGCTCGACGCCACCAGCAGCGAACGCACCAGTACCGCCTTCGCCACGCGCCTGAGCGCCAGTTACGAAATCGATTTCTGGGGCGGCCTGCGCGCCGCCCGCGACAGTGCATTGCGCAACCTCGACGCCAGCCGATTCGACCGCCAGACGGTCGAGCTCACCTTGTTCAGCGCTGTCGCCGACAGCTACCTGCAAGGGCTGGCACTGCAAGAGCAACGGCGTATCGCCCGACTCAACCTGGACAACGCGCGCAATGTCCTGCGCCTGGTCGAAGCCCGTGAACGCTCGGGTTCGGCGACCCGCCTGGAACTGGCCCAGCAACGCGGCCTGGTCGCCGCCCAGGAGCGCCAGGTGCCGTTGCTGGAGCAACAGTGGCAGGACAACCGCGTCACACTCGCCACCCTGCTCGGTGATCCGGTGCAGAGCCTGGGCACCAGCCAGGAGTCGATCAGTGCACTGAACTGGCCAGGCATCGGCAGCGGCGTACCCAGCGCACTGCTCAGTCGCCGCCCGGACATCGCCGCCGCGGAGGCACGCCTGGCGGCGGCCAGCGCCGACGTGCAGGTCGCCAGGGCCGCCATGCTGCCGCGCGTGGTACTGGGCGCCGACCTGGGCAGTGGTGCCCGGACCTTCGCCAACGTGCTCGACAGCCCCTTCTATACCCTCACCACCGCCCTCACCGCGCCCATCTTCGACCGAGGCCGACGCGGCGCCGAACGCGACCAGGCCAAGGCGCGCCAGGAAGAGTTGCTGGAGAATTATCGCGCCCAGATCGTGGCGGGATTTGCCGACGTGGAGAAGGCGCTCAACGCGATCGACGGCGTCGACCGGCAACGCCAGTGGCAGGATCAGGAAGTGGAACAGGCGCGCATCGCCTTCAGCCTCGCCGAACAGCGCTATGCCTCGGGGGCCGAGACCTTGCTGACGGTACTGGAAACCCAGCGCACCCTGTACCTGGCTGAAGACCAGCAGGCGCAACTGCGCCTGGCCAGGTTGCAGGGGAGCGTGGCGCTGTACAAGGCGTTGGGCGGAGGGTGGAGGCTTTGAGAAGGCGCGGGTTGTCTTCTTCGCGGGCAAGTCGCAGCGGCGAACCGCCGCTGCGACTTGCCCGCGAAAAGCACGACTCGATGTTACTCAGGAAAGAATATTTTTCATCGACAGGTTACGCGCATACCAAGGCCGACGCGGCACCCGCCGCAGCAGGTCGGCGATGCCGTCCTCTTCGCCGAAGGTGATACGCAGCGCAAGCTTCATCACCTCGACATCCATCTCCACCGTCTTGCCCGGACGAATCCCCGGCGTGGTGCTGCACCCATGCGTGTCCGGCCCCAGCCAAGGATCTGCGACTTCCACCCAAGGGCCCGGCGCGAACCACTTCACGCCATTGACCTCCAGGCGCCGCACCTGGCCCGGGTGATAGCGCTCATGGGCGCGATACCAGTCTTCGATCCGGTCGTCGATCCAGCCGTGGAAACCCCAGAACACCGGGTGTACGTGAGAGGAAAACGGATCGCCCAGGAAGTCGTTCTCGCGGCCGAACCAGCGCCCGGCAAAATCCGACGGGTCGCGCGCAAAGGGCACCGGTGCACTGTTGGACGGGTCCCGGGGGACCGAGGCCCAGCACATGTGCAGCCAGTCGTGCAGGTTCATTTCCACTTCCGAGCCGAAGGTGCCCAGGCTCAGCTTCGACAGGTACTGCGGGTCCTGGTATTGCGATTCCCAGACCTGGAAATTGCTGCAGAAGGTCTCCCCGGCCTTGATCGCCGACACCCACTGACCATACTCGTCGTCGCCCGGCGCTTGCCAGGGCGGCGGCACGCAGCAGCCGTCGTGGTTGTCGTAATAGCGGGCAAAACCCTGCCGGTCGAACTCGACATTGGGCTGCGGCAGCGGAAAGCGCTGCCAGGAGGGCAGGTCCTGCAGGGCGCGTGCAGCATCGAGCATGTGCCGGTGCATGAACAGAAAGTCCACGCCCGAACCATTGCGGTGCTTGCGCGGCCCGCGGGCATCGCGTTCGCGGTCCCGCGGCCCTGGCTGCCAGCCCAGGCCGCGCAACGCATTGCGCTTGTCTTCGGGAATCTTGTGCCACTGGTCGCGGGTCGCATGCCAGAGCTGGTGGAAAAGACGGTGCTCGGGGCTGATGACCCAGGCCTGCATGGCCGGGGTATAGGGCAGGCGCTCACGCGCCTCTGGGAACAGGCGCTTGACGGCAACGAAACGGCTGTCCGCCACCGGCAAGGTCAAGGGACGATCCAGGCGCTGCAAGCGGCCGCTGAGGGTGCCGCTGCCGGCGTTGGCGAACTCGCCCCACACCTCGTCGAGGCTGGCCACGCACTCATAGCCCGGTCCGCCTTTCTCACTGAGCAGACGCCAGCGCACCTGGGCAGACGACGCGCCGACCAGATCGCCCAGCACCCGGTAGGCGGCGGGCCCATCAGCCCGCAGGCGCTCGCCGGTATCGACGAAACCGCGCAGGCCACGGCCTTTGGTGGCGACGTCGAAGAACACTTCGACCCCCTCACGCGGCAGGCCTTCAAGGCCGCCATCGGCGCCTTCGAAACGGATATCCCAGACACCGCGCAAATGGTCGGCCAGCAGTTGCCCGGCAAGGTCGGCAAGCTCGACGCTGGCCTCGCCCGGGGTGACGATGTCGTCTTCAGGGTCATGGGTCAGCTCCTTGTGCGCATAGTAGGCAGCGGTACCCGCGGCCCCCGCCACTGCCAGGCCTGCGATGAATCCTCGTCGGGAAATGGTCATTGCGCCTCTATCCGTTCCAGCCATGCTGCGGCTTCTATCCAAGCTAGAACGTACGCTGGCGGGCAAAATTTACCGGGTCTAATTCACCGCCGCTGGCGCTCGTTCCTTCGGAAGACTCCTTGCCAGCAGAGGCTGCCGATGACCTCCTTCCTGTCGCGCCTGATACGCCCGCATCGCGCCAGCGCCTACCGGATCTTCGATGTCGAACTCAAGACCATCGTGCCCCTGAGCCCTTCGCTGTGTCGCTTCGTCTTCACCGGCGAAGACATCGGGCAGATGACCACCCTGGCGCCGGACCAGCGCATCAAGCTGTTCTTCCCCTCCCCTGACGGCCAGCCGCCACGACTCCCCCAGCACGAGAAATGGCAGCAGGCGAGGCGCGACCTGCCACCGGAGCAAACGCCCCCCATGCGCACTTACACGCTGCGCGCCCTGCGACGCGCGCAGCGGGAGGTGGAGGTGGATTTCGTCCTGCATGGGATCAATGGCCCCGCCTCGGCCTGGGCGACCCATGCGCGTCCCGGTAATCGGCTGCAGATGGTTGCACCGAACCTCGCCTATGACGGCGACCCCGGCGGTTATGAGTGGAAGCCCCCACGCGAGGCACGGCAAATTCTGCTGGTAGGCGACGAGACCGCGCTGCCGGCGATCGCCGGGGCGCTCGAACAGTTGGCCGACAACCGCCCGCACCTGGCGGTCGAAGCCTTTATCGAGGTTCCCCTGGAACTCGACTGCCTTGATCTGCGCCATGGCCCGGCCACCCGGGTGCACTGGCTGCCCCGCGACGTGCTGGCCTGCGATCACGGCCAAGGCATGCTGCACGTGATACACGAACTTGCCACGCTGCCGAACGCGACAGCGCCCCGCAACGCCGAGCTCGAGGAGGTCGACATCGACCAGCGCCTCTGGGAGCTGGCCAGCGACCAGGCCGCCGCCTTTCACGCCTGGATCGCCGGCGAGTCAGCGACGGTGATGGAGATCCGCCGCTACCTGATCAAAGAGCGTGGCCTGGCACGCGACAGCCTGACGCTGATGGGCTACTGGCGGGCCGGACGCACCCTGGAATAGCGGCGACCGAATAGCGACGACCAGGATCGCACCCGCCCTATTTCCGGGCCCACCCACCAAAACCGCTGTCGCACATCTGTAAATCGATGTCATGACAGCGGATTCCGCCGTCGCTCCGCCGTTAACGACCGAATCCGGTCTCCAGCACCCGCACAAACGACACAAAAAACCCCTCTGCCTCGCGCATCCTGACCCCGACTCCAGAGTCACGGACAGACCTACGCACTTGCGCCGCCCTACAACCAATAACAACACCCAGGGACCACACCTATGCTCTCCATGCGAAAACGCTTCGGCGTTCTGCTGTTCTCGCTGTGTGCCACTGCCGTCCAGGCCAAGGAATGGACAGAAATCCGCTTCGGCGTCTTCCCCGAATACCCACCCTTCGAATCCGTCGCCGCCGATGGCAGCCTGCAAGGCTTCGACATCGAGCTGGGCAATGCCATCTGCGCCAAGCTGCAGGTCAAGTGCACCTGGGTGCACAACGAGTTCGACGGCATGATCCCGGCGCTGCGTGCGCGCAAGTTCGACGCCATCATGTCATCGATGGCGGTCACGCCCGCGCGCCTGAAGCAGATCGATTTCACCGACCGTCTGTTCCTCAGCCCCACCTCCGTAGTGGCGCGCAAGTCCGCCACCTTCGGCGACACCTCCGAGTCGCTCAAGGGCAAGCAGGTCGGCGTACTGCAAGGTTCCCTGCAGGAGGCCTATGCCCGCGCCGTGCTGACTCCGCTCGGCGCGCAGGTCAAGGCCTACCAGTCCCAGGACCAGAACTACGCCGACCTGCAGAACGGTCGTCTCGACGCTACCGTCACCGACCGCCTCGAAGCCCAGCTGAATTTCCTCTCCAAGCCTGAGGGCGCCGATTTCAAGAGCGGCCCGGCGATCAAGGACCCAAGCCTGCCGCTGGACATCGCCATGGGCCTGCGCAAGACAGACCCGGAGCTCAAGGCCCTGCTCGACAAGGGTATCGCGGCGATCCACGCCGATGGCACCTACGCCGAAATCCAGAAGAAGTACGTGGGCGACCTGGACATCTACAACGAGTGATCGTCGCTGCCAGCGCTGGCCCCGACTTGCCCGCGAAGCGGCCAGCGCCGACAGCTTCGATCCCCAAGCCATCCCGTCGCACGAGACCCCTCTCATGAACGACTTGCTTTCTCTGCAAGGCTTCGGCCCGTTGCTGGCCCAAGGCACCTGGATGACCCTGAAGCTGGCATTCCTGTCGTTGCTGCTCAGCCTGCTGCTCGGCCTGGTCGGCGCCAGCGCCAAGCTATCGCACTCCAAGCTGCTGCGTATCCCGGCCACCCTCTACACCACACTGATCCGCAGCGTCCCGGACCTGGTGCTGATCCTGTTGCTGTTCTACAGCATGCAGATCTGGCTCAACGACCTCACCGAAGCACTGGGTTGGGACTACGTGGAGATCGACCCCTTCGGCGCCGGCGTGCTGACCCTGGGCTTCATCTACGGCGCCTACTTCACCGAGAACTTCCGCGGCGCGATCCTCAGTGTGCCCGCCGGTCAACTGGAGGCAGCCACCGCCTACGGCCTGAGCCGTGCCCAGCGCTTTCGCCTGGTGCTGTTCCCGCAACTGATGCGTTTCGCCCTGCCAGGCCTTGGCAACAACTGGCTGGTGTTGCTCAAGTCCACTGCACTGGTGTCGATCATCGGCCTGGCCGACCTGGTCAAGGCCGCGCAGAACGCCGGCAAGACCACCAACGACATGCTGTTCTTCCTGTGCCTGGCCGGGTTGGTCTACCTGCTGATCACCACCCTTTCCAATCGTCTGTTCAAGCACCTTGAGCGGCGCTACAACACCGGCGTGCGGGGACTGGCACGATGATCGAACTCCTTCAGCAATACGGCATCGCCTATCTGTACAACGATGGCAGTGGCCTGTCGGGCCTGGCCATGACGCTGTGGTTGTTCCTGGCGAGCATGGTCCTGGGTTTCGTCCTTTCGCTACCCCTGGCGCTGGCGCGGGTGTCGCGCCACAGCTGGCTGCGCGTGCCGGTGCAGGTGTACACCTTCGTGTTCCGCGGCACACCGCTCTATATCCAGTTGCTGATCTGCTACACAGGCCTCTACAGCCTGGAGGTGGTGCGCGAACACGCGCTGCTCGACCAGTTCTTGCGCAACGCACTCAACTGCACCCTGCTGGCGTTCGTGCTCAACACCTGCGCCTACACCGTGGAGATCTTCGCCGGGGCGATCCGCAACCTGCCCGCCGGCGAACTGGAGGCGGCCCAGGCCTATGGCCTGCGCGGCTGGAAGCTGAACCTGTTTCTGGTACTGCCGGCGGCCCTGCGCCGCTCGCTGCCGGCCTACAGCAACGAGCTGATCCTCATGCTGCATGCCACCTCGCTGGCCTTCACCGCCACCGTCGCCGACATCCTCAAGGTGGCGCGCGACGCCAACGCCGCGACCTTCCTGACCTTCCAGGCTTTCGGCGTGGCTGCGCTGCTGTACATGTTGCTGTCCTTCGCCCTGGTCGGCTTGTTCCGACTCGCCGAGCGCCGCTGGATGCGCTTCCTTGATCCCGTACGAGGCTGATTCCATGACCGCCACCGCACTGCCTTTGAACTTCGAACACGCGCCCTCCACCCAGGCCCATGCGAGCGCGATCAAGCTCAGCGTCGACGGCCTGCACAAGCACTACGGCGAGCACCAGGTGCTCAAGGGCGTATCGCTGCAAGCCCGCAAGGGCGACGTGATCAGCCTGATCGGCGCGAGTGGCTCGGGCAAGAGCACCTTCCTGCGCTGCATCAACTTCCTCGAACAGCCCGATGCCGGCAGCATCACCCTCGACGGCCAGACCCTGCAGATCCGCCCCGGCACCCGCACGCCGCCACCTGCACAACTGCAGAACCTGCGCACACGCCTGGCGATGGTGTTCCAGCATTTCAACCTGTGGAGCCACCTGACCGTGCTGGAAAACATCTGCCTGGCGCCGCGCAAGGTACTGGGCATCAGTGCCGCCGAGGCCCAGGCGCGAGCGCGCACCTATCTGGACAAGGTCGGCCTGCCTGCGCGCGCCGCCGAGCAATACCCTGCATTCCTCTCCGGCGGCCAACAGCAGCGGGTGGCGATCGCCCGCGCACTGGCCATGGAGCCGGAGATCATCCTGTTCGACGAACCGACCTCGGCGCTCGACCCCGAGCTGGTCGGCGAGGTGCTCAAGGTGATACAGACGCTCGCCGAGGAAGGACGTACCATGCTGATGGTCACCCACGAGATGGGCTTTGCCCGCCAGGTGTCCAGCCAGGTGCTGTTCCTGCACCAGGGACTGGTGGAGGAGCACGGCAGTGCCGACATCCTCGACCACCCGCAGAGCCCACGCCTGCAACAGTTTCTCTCAAACCGTTTGAAGTGAAGTCACGCCGTATGGATAGCAAGGCCACCCGCTCCCCCGCCAACCCGCCGCTGGATCGCATCGATGAAGCGATCATCGATGTGCTGCGCCACCACGGCAGGATCACCTACGAGAAGCTCTCGACCCTCGTGCACCTGACGCCCAGGCCTTGCCTTGAGCGGGTGCGCAAGCTGGAGCGACGAGGTGTGATCCGCGGCTACGGTGCGATCATCGACTTGCAGCAGGTGTCGCCTGGCCTGTCGCTGCTGGTCCTGGTGGCCTTGTCCAATCAGAGCGGGCGTTCCGCCCAGCGCGCCTTCGAGGCCACCGTGCGGGCCTGCCCGCAGGTCTATGAATGCCAACTGATCAGCGGCCATTTCGACTACAGCCTGCGCATGCGCTGCCGCGACATGGAGCACTACCGGGTGCTGACCGAAGCCTGGATGAACGACGACGAACTGCATATCGACAAGCTGGTCGCCCACCCGGAACTGGCGTCGGTCAAGAGCCTCGCACCACAAGCCTGACCCCTTCAAGATCCCCCATTCGCTGATATCGGGCCGCCTGTCGGCCCGGTATCCAGCGACGCCGCACCCGTAAAAATTTATTTTCCCCTCCAACACCCCACGCAGAGCGCCTGGAGTGCACCAGCCTGCAACTGGTCAGACCGGTAAGTCCAAAAGCCCTTGCCAAGCTCGGAAATTCGCGCTTACATTTACCCCGCACTGGACAAACCGGTAAGACCACAATAATTAAGTCCTGCGCTCTTTCGCCCGCCATCCCCTGGCGTGCATCGAAGCAGGGACACCGAATCAGAGATCCCTCCCATGCTCAAATGGTGCTCGCGTTCGATCTTCCTCCAAGTTGTCCTGGGCCTAGCCCTGGGCGTTATCTGCGGTCTCAGCTTTCCCGAAGTTTCCCTGCAGCTCAAACCCCTCGGTGACGGCTTCATCAAGCTGATCAAGATGCTCATCGGCATCATCGTGTTCTGCGTGGTGGTCAGTGGCATCTCCGGCGCGGGCGACCTGAAGAAGGTCGGACGCATCGGCCTGAAGTCGGTGATCTACTTCGAAATCCTCACCACCATCGCCCTGGTCATCGGCCTGGTGCTGGCCTTCTCCACCGGCATTGGTCAAGGTGCCAACATCCACCTCGACCAGCTCTCCAGCGCCGATGCCGGCGCCCTGGCCGATCGCGGTGCGCACATCCACGGCGCCACGGCGTTCTTCATGGAGCTGATCCCGACCTCGGTGATCGGTGCCTTCGCCGACAACAACATCCTCCAGGTCCTGCTGTTCGCCGTGCTGTTCGGCAGTGCACTGAATCTGGTCGGCGAGTCGGCCTCGGGCATCTCGCGCCTGATCAACGAACTCAGCCATGTGATCTTCCGCATCATGGGCATGATCGTGCGCCTGGCGCCGATCGGCGTGTTCGGCGCCATCGCCTTCACCACCAGCAAGTACGGCCTGGAATCGCTGCAGCACCTGGGCGGGCTGGTGGCGCTGTTCTACATCACCTGTGCAGGCTTCGTGCTGCTGATCCTGGGCACGGTAATGCGCGTGTCGGGCCTGAAGCTGATCCCGTTCATCAAGTACCTGCGCGAGGAACTGACCATCGTCCTCGGCACCGCCTCCTCCGACGCCGTACTGCCACAGGTGATGCGCAAGCTCGAACACCTGGGGATCGGCAGTTCCACCGTGGGACTGGTGATTCCGACCGGCTACTCGTTCAACCTGGACGGTTTCTCGATCTACCTCACCCTGGCCATCGTGTTCATCGCCAACGCCACCGGCACGCCACTGGCCATGACCGACCTGCTGACCATCCTGCTGGTGTCGCTGGTCACCTCCAAGGGCGCCCACGGCATCCCGGGCTCGGCGCTGGTGATCCTGGCCGCCACCCTGACCGCCGTGCCGGCGATCCCGGTGGTCGGCCTGGTGCTGGTGCTGGCCGTGGACTGGTTCATGGGCATCGGCCGGGCACTGACCAACCTGATCGGCAACTGTGTCGCCACCGTGGCCATCGCCCGTTGGGAGAAGGACATCGACATGGAGCGCGCCAACAACGTGCTGGCCGGCAAGCCCGGCTTCGCACCGGTAGCGCGCAAACCGGGCCAGGCCCATCAGCAGGAATTCTGACCGTGCCAGGGCCGGCGTTCAGCGCCGGCCCACAGGCGCCAAGACTCAGGTTTCAATCAGGGAGCGAACCGTGATCAGCTCATCGACCGTCGTCAACTCCGTGGTGGAAAAGCTGCGCAAGGCCCTGGCCCGCGGCCAGTGGCGCAGCGGCGAAATGCTGCCAGGCCAGCGCGAGCTGGCCGAACAATTGGGCATCAGCCGCCCCAGCCTGCGTGAAGCGGTGACCGTACTGGAAACCCTCGGACTGGTGCGTTCGATGCCTGGCAAAGGTGTGCTGGTGCTGGAGGCCGACGCCACGCTGGTACAAAGCACCGATAGCGTCGGCGCTGCCAGCCTGGCCGATGTGCTGGAGCTGCGCTACACCCTCGAGCCCTTCATCGCCGGGCTGGTCGCGCAATCGGCGGGCAACCAGGACATCGGCCAGCTGCGCCTGACCCTGATGGACCTGCGCGAAGCCGTTGACGCCTGCGACAGCGAGGCAGGCGTAGCCGCCTACATCGCCTTCCACGAGGCGCTGTTCGCGCTGACCACCAACCCGATCTTCCAGAGCGTGGTGCAGCAGACCAGCAACGCGCTCAAGCAGAGCGCGGCCATGCTGCGCGACTCCCCTGAACACCTGGCCGCACGGCTCGACGAGAACGAGGCAGTGGTGCGCGCCATCCGCGCACGCAACAGCGCCCAGGCCAGCGCCCAGATGCGCCGGCACATCCTCGCCGAGGGCCAGCGCATGGGCATCGAACTGAACATCCCGGACGACCATCCGGACCCGCATCTTTGACGTCAGGAGAGCGATCATGACCGCCTTCGCCCACGCCGACCCGTGCCTGCCCCAGTTGATCAAGACTGGCGAAGGCCGCCTGGGAGCCGAACAGATCTACCCGCGCCTGTTCGACGCCATCCTCGAACAGCGCCTGCCACCTGGCAGCGCCCTGCCCGAGCAAGCGCTGGGCAATGCCTTCGGCGTCAGCCGCACAGTGATCCGCCGGGTGCTCGGGCGCCTGGCCGACCAGCAGGTAGTGGTGCAACGCCCCAGCCACACCGCACACCTGGCCGCGCCCGATCCACAGCAGGCGCGCCAGGTGCTCAGTGCACGGCGCCTGGCTGAAACCACACTGATCGGCCTGGCCACCCAGCGCGCGCGTCCGGGGCAGATCCGCCAACTGCGCCAACTGGTCGAGCGCGAGCGCCTGCACCACGAACGCGGCGAGCGCTGCACGGCCATCCGTCTGGGCGGCGAATTCCACCTCAAGCTGGCGCAGATGGCCAACAACGCACCCTTGGCGCGCTTTCTCAACGGCCTGGTGCCGATGACCTCGCTGATCATCGCCCGCTACGAGTCGCCCTGCTGCGAGCACTGCGCCTGGGAAGAGCACGCGGCAATCATCGACGCGGTGGAAGATGGCGACAGCACCGCGGCGCTGGCGTTGATGCACCAGCACCTGGACCGCCTCGAAGCCAAGCTCGACCTCGATCAGAGCGTGCGCGCGTAACGTTTGCGGTAGTCCGCCGGGGTGACCCCGACATGCCGCACGAAGGCGCGGCGCAGGGTGTCGACATTGGCGAAGCCA
This sequence comes from Pseudomonas sp. NBRC 111143, assembly GCF_001320965.1. NCBI lineage: Bacteria > Pseudomonadati > Pseudomonadota > Gammaproteobacteria > Pseudomonadales > Pseudomonadaceae > Pseudomonas > Pseudomonas sp. NBRC 111143. Next base: position 69,766 of record NZ_BCBT01000012.1, read on the forward strand.
CACAGGGCGGCCACCTGCTTGGGCGGCTCGCGTCCGCCCTCGAGTCGTTCGCGGGCGGCATTGACCCGTGCCAGTTCCACCCAGGCCGCCGGGGTCATGCCCACATCGGCCTGGAACAGCCGGGCGAAGTGCCGCGGGCTGAGACCCGCCCGCTGCGCCAGGCTGGCGATGCTGTGATCCTCGGCCGGATTGGCGGCCACATAGCGCTGCAACCCCTGAAGCACCGAGCGCCCGACCGGCGACGAGGCGCCCTGGCGACTGAACTGCAACTGCCCGCCCGGGCGCTTGAAGTACATCACCAACTGCCCTGCCACCTGCTTGGCGAGCTCTCGCCCCAGGTCCTCCTCCACCAGGCTCAACGCCAGGTCCAGCCCGGACGTCACCCCCGCCGCAGTGCGCACCTTGCCGTCATGGACCTGGATCGCATCGGCGTCCACCTGCACCTCGGGATAGCGCTCGGCCAAGGCCTCGGCGACCGCCCAGTGCGTGGTGATGCGTCGGCCATCGAGCAGGCCGGCAGCGGCCAGGGCGAAGGCGCCGGTGCAGACCGATCCGTAGCGTCGGCAACTGGCGGCGCGCCCACGCAGCCAGTCGAGGATGCCGCTGCGCAGGTGCTGGCTGGCCGCCTGTGGCGTACCGGCGATCAGCAGGGTGTCGATGGGCTCGTGGGTGTCGCCGATCCAGCCATCGGGCAGCAGGCGTGCGCCGGACGAACTGACCAGTGGGCCGGGTTCGCAGGCCAGCAGGCGCAGGCGATAGACCTCGCGACCGGCCTGGCGGTTGGCCTCGGCGAAGACATCGAGCGGGCCGCTGGCATCGAGCAACTGGACGCCGGGCATGGCAAGGATGGCGAGGGTCAGCGAGGGCATCTGGAGATCCTGTAGGCGCGCAAAAGGGTGAGTAGCGACAGCATAAAACCCCGGCCGAACCCGTGCGCAGGCCATGTCTGTCGCAGACCGACAATGGCAGGATATGACGCATAACGTCAATTGAGGACAATCACTCGCCCCGCCACACTGACTCCACCACCACACCAGGAGTCACCCATGTCCACCTCCATCGCCGGTATCCAGGTGCCTGACAGCGCCATGGCCCGTGAAATCACCGAACTGGTCCGCGACACCGCCTCGCCGCTGCTGTTCCACCACTCCAGCCGGGTGTTCTACTTCGCCGCCCTGGCCGGCAAGCGCCTGGGTCTGAAGTTCGACAGCGAACTGCTGTACTGCGGCTGCATGTTCCACGATATGGGCCTGACCCATCAGCACAGCAGCGACTGCTGCCGCTTCGAGGTCGACGGCGCCAACGCCGCCCGCGACTTCCTCAAGGGCCATGGCATCGCCGAACGCGACATCGAGCGGGTCTGGACCGCCATCGCCCTGCACACCACACCGGGTATTCCCGAGTTCATGCACCCGCTGATCGCACTGGTGACCGCCGGTGTCGAGACCGACGTCCTCGGCCTGCACCACGAGGGGCTGAGCGCCACCGAGCGCGACGCCGTGGTCCAGGCCCACCCTCGCGGCGAGCAGTTCAAGGAAGCGATCATCCAGGCCTTCTACGATGGCATCCGCCACAAGCCGCAGACCACCTTCGGCAACGTCAAGGGCGATGTCATCGCCGACAAGGAACCGGGTTTCCATCCCGGCAACTTCTGCAGCGTGATCCGCCAGTCCTGCTGGCCGAGCTGAGGCCTCGCTGGCCAAGGCTTGCCGGGCGCCTTACCATGCGCCCGGCAATTACACGCCAGGAGGTCTTATGCAACACACCATCGCGCCAGTCGGCGCAGAGCAGTTCGAGCGACTGACCGAACTGTGGGAAGCCTCGGTGCGGGCTACGCACGATTTTCTTCCCGAAGGCTACATCGAACGCCTGCGCCCGCTGGTACGCGACCAGTACCTGGGCTTCGTCCAGCTGCGCGCCGCGTACGATGAACAGGGGCAGATCCTCGGCTTCGCCGGGGTACACGAGGGCAAGCTGGAGATGCTCTTCGTCGATCCGATCTACCGCGGCCAGGGCATCGGTAAGGCGCTGTTGGCTGACGTCGTCGCCGAACTGGGCGTGCGCGAGGTCGATGTCAACGAACAGAACCCGCAGGCCGTGGGTTTCTACCTCAGCCAGGGCTTCGTCCAGACCGGACGCAGCGAAGTCGATGGCCAGGGCGATCCGTACCCGCTGCTGCATCTGAAACGCGAGGGCTGAACATGGCTTTCGCACTGCAAAAAGGGGCCGCTCTGCGGCCCTTCCCGCTCCTATAATCAGAAGACTTCATCCAGCCTCTACCCAGGGAGGCTACCAGCGTGAATCCGCGCATTCCCCTCTTGCTGCTGTGCCTGCTGCTGGCCCTGGCTGGCTGTGCCGGCAAACGCACCTCACCCGCCCCGCCCCCGGCCACGCTCACCCCCGCCCTCTGGCAACAGATCGACCAGGACCTGATTAGCGCCTCGGTTGCCGCCACCGGCTCGGCCAGCGACTATGCCCGTCGCTCGATGCGGGTCTGGCGCGAACAGGTGCAGCAACGCACCGAAAGCGACTTCATCCCCTGGTTCACCGGCTATTGGACCCAGCAGTGGCTGACCCTCAAGGTTGCCTGGTACAAGATGAACAGCGGCAACGGCAGTGACCCGCCAGAAAAACGCCTGGCGCTCTACCTCCAGACGCAGTACCACGAACGGGTGATCGAACCGGTCGCCGAGCAGATCAACCCCGAAGGCATCCGCGACCGCGCCAGCGCGCTGTACCTGGAACTGTTCGCCAAGCAGTTGCCGACAATCATCCAACGCTACAACGCCCCGCCCGATCAGGTCAGCCAGCGTCTGAATCACCTTGCGGCCATCGCCCTGGGCCCGCCCGCGACCAGGGATGCGACGCTCTACCAACTGCTGCGCGCCCAGTCACTGGACCAGCAGCCCGCCTGGCAAGCGCTGCGCCAGCACCTGCACGACCAGGCTGCCAAGGCTCCCGGGCAAACCGAGGTGGGGCTGTCGTCGGTAGCCACCCGCGCCAGCGAAAAACTCGGCGCCACCCTGGCCCCGCGCGGCATCGCCAGCGCAGTGGCAGCCGCAGTAGGCAAGGCCGCCGGGGCGATGATCTCGGTGGCGGTGGCCGGTTTCGGCATGATGACCCATGACCGCGAACAACCGCAGATGGTCGAGCAACTGCGGGTGATCCTCAACGTGGCGCTGAACGAGGAATGGCGCGAGCTGATGGAAAACCGCCAGAGCGGTGCGCTCTCGGGGGTGTACTACCTGTCGGGGCAGGTCGAGGATGGCTTGCTGTCGGGTGCTGGCCGGCCCTGACGCCTCAGGCCACTGCCATGGCCGAGGTCGGCAGGCCGAAGATGCGGTCGAACGCCCAGTTGTAGGCGAAGGTGTAGCACGGCACCAGCACGATGAACGCCAGGTCCACCACGAACGCTTCGACCAGGCTCATGTCCAGCCACCAGGCAATCAGCGGAATCAGGTACAGCACCAGCGTCAGCTGGAAGCCCACCGCGTGCGCCACACGACGTGCCAGGCTGCGCCCACGCTTGGCCTGACGGCTTTCCCAGTGTTCGAACAGGCTGTTGTAGACCAGGTTCCAGAACATGGCGATGGTGGTGATCATTACCGCCAGGGGGCCGGTGTGCGAGGCCGGGGTATCGGAGAGATAGGCCAGCCCCAGGGTCGACATGCCCAGGCCGATCAGTTCATAGAAGGTCACGTAAACCAGTTTGCGCTTGACGCCTTGCACCGTGGTTACCTCGGAATGCAGTGAATGAAGGCGACGAGAGTGAATCAATATTCTTGACAGAAAAAGTCAGCACCTTTCAGATTGACTGAAAGGAGAACCGCATGAACTTTTCCAGCGACAACATCCAACTGTTCCTCGCCGTGCTCGACCGCGGCTCGTTCTCCGCTGCCGCACGGGTGCTGGGGCGAGTGCCATCGGCGGTGAGCATGGCCATCGGCAATCTCGAGGCCGAACTCGGCTACGCACTGTTCGAGCGCGGAGCGCGCGAGGTCCGCGCCACAGACCGCGCCCGCGCTCTGGAGCCGCACGCACGGCTGATCGCCGAGCAACTGGGGTTACTGCAAGTGCATGCGCTTGAACTGTCGCGAGGGCTGGAAAGCAGCCTGGCGATCGCCGTGGTGCCGGACATCGACCCGCGTCCGCTGCTGGCCGCCATTGCGCGGCTGGGCGAACGCTATCCGCTGCTCGACATCGAACTGCTCAGCGCACCGCAGGAGGACGCCCTGCACCTGCTGGACAGCGGCCGCGTCGGGCTGTGCCTGGCCTTTGCCGGGTTGCAGGTCGATCCGCAGCGCAGCTTCCAGCACCTGGGCAGCGAGTCGCTGGTGGCAGCCTTGTCGCCCAACCATCCTGCCCTGCGCCAGGGGCGCATCCGCGACCTCGAAGACCTGGTCAGCCTCCGTCAGATCCTAGTACACAGCCGCGACCTGCCGCTGCGCGACACCCGCTCGCTGATCGGCACCACGCACTGGCGTACCGACAGCGTCGACCTGGCCCTGCAGATGGTCGAAGCAGGCCTCGGCTGGGGCGACCTGCCGGCAACGCGGGTCGCACCCTTGGTGGAAGCCGGGCGGCTGGTGCGCCTGGCGTTTCGCAACACCCGCAACGAACTCCAGTTGCCGGTGCATGCGCTGTGGCTCAAGCAACAGCCCCTCGGGCAAGCCGCGCGGGCGCTGGTGGAGCTGCTGGCGACCGATTGATCCGCACATGGCCGCTCGTCGGCCAGAACAACGTCTAACTCAACCTTTTGACCGACAGGCCGATAGCGATCCCGACAGGCGTCGCTACGCGCCAAAAGTGCACGGCGGCCTCCCCAGCATCGGCTCAAGGTCTCGAAACATGAACCTGAAGTTCCGCCACAAGATCCTCCTCAGCGCCTGCGGTGTCGTGGTATTGGCATTCGCATTGTTCACCCTCTACAACGACTACCTGCAGCGCAACACCATCCGCCAGAACATCGAATCCTCGGTCCAGCAGGCCGGCGCGCTCACCGCCAGCAGCGTGCAGAACTGGATGGGCGGACGCATCCTGATCCTGGAGAACCTCGCCCAGGACATCGCCCAGCAAGGCACCGGCAGTCAGGTCGCGGGGCTGGTCGACCAACCCTCATACACCAGCAACTTCCAGTTCACCTACTTCGGCCAGAACACCGGGCTGTTCACCCAGCGCCCCGACGCACAGATGCCCGAAGGCTACGACCCGCGCAAACGCCCTTGGTACACCGCTGCGGTGAGCGCCAACCAGACCCTGCTGACACCGCCCTACCAGGCATCGGTAGGCGGCCTGGTGGTGACCATCGCCATACCGGTCAAGGCCCGCAACAATGGCGAGCTCCTCGGAGTTGTCGGTGGCGACCTGAGCCTGGACAGCCTGGTCGACATCATCAACGCGGTGGACTTCGGCGGTATCGGCCATGCCTTCCTGGTCGACCGTGAAGGCCAGGTAATCGTCAGCCCCGACAAGGACCAGCTGATGAAGAACCTCAAGGACATCTACCCCGGCAGCGGCCTGCGGGTCGAGCCGGGCATGCAGGACGTGACCCTCGGCGGCGAAGAGCGGATCGTCTCCTTCACCCAGGTCAAGGGGCTACCCTCGGCGCAGTGGTACATCGGCCTGTCCATCGACAAAGACAAGGCCTACGCCGCCCTCGGCCAGTTCCGCAGTTCGGCCATCATCGCCATGATCATTGCCGTGGCCGCCATCGCTGCCGTGCTCGGCCTGCTGATCCCACTGCTGATGCGCCCGCTGACCACCATGGGCCGCGCCATGCACGATATCGCCGAAGGCGAAGGCGACCTCACCCGTCGCTTGCAGGTGCAGCACAAGGACGAGTTCGGCGAACTGGCCACTGCCTTCAACCGCTTCGTCGAGCGTATCCATGCCTCGATCAGCGAAGTGGCCTCGGCCACGCGGCAGGTGCACGACCTGTCCGAACAGGTGATGAGTGCTTCCAACGCCTCGATCAACGGCTCCGAGGAACAAAGCCTGCGTACCAACAGCGTGGCGGCAGCGATCAATCAGCTCGGCGCCGCCACCCAGGAAATCGCACGCAATGCCGCCGATGCCTCGCAGCACGCCAGCGGCGCCAGCGATCAGGCCAACGACGGGCGCCAGGTGGTGGAGGATGCGATCAACGCCATGACCGCGCTGTCGCACAAGATCAGCGAGTCGTGCGAGCAGATCGAAACCCTCAACGCCAGCACCGACGAGATCGGCAAGATCCTCGACGTGATCAAGGGCATCTCCCAGCAGACCAACCTGCTGGCGCTCAACGCCGCCATCGAAGCCGCGCGCGCCGGGGAAGCGGGCCGAGGCTTCGCCGTGGTCGCCGACGAGGTGCGCAACCTGGCACACCGCACCCAGGAGTCGGCCGAAGAGATCCACCGCATGATCACCAGCCTGCAGGTTGGCTCGCGCGAGGCGGTGCACACCATGAACGCCAGCCAGGTCTCCAGCGAGCAGACCGTGCAGGTGGCCAACCAGGCGGGCGAGCGCCTGGCCAGCGTGACCCTGCGCATCGGCGAGATCGATGGCATGAACCAGTCGGTGGCCACGGCGACCGAGGAGCAGAGCGCGGTGGTCGAGAGCTTGAACCTGGATATCACCCAGATCAACGCACTCAACCAGCAAGGGGTGCAGAACCTCAACGAAACCCTGCGCCACTGCGATGCGCTGACCCAACAGGCGGGACGTTTGAAGCAGTTGGTGGGCAGTTTCAGGATCTGAAACTGCTTCACTGCACTTGGAGGAGCAGCTGTCTTATTCACAATCTGACAGCCAGCTCAATCCCTGTGGGAGTCACTGTCTTACTCAAAATCTAAAGGTCAGCCCAATCCCCTGTGGGAGTAACTGTCTTATTCAAAATCTACAGGTCAGCCCAATCCCCTGTGGGAGCGGGCTTGCCCCGCGATCACCGGCGCAGCCGGTGCCATGCTCCGCGGTGTTCTTTTCGCGGGCAAGCCCGCTCCTACAGGAGACCTGTCGCGCTGCCGCGTTATAACCTAATAACGAACAATTCTATTTGGCTATAAAGAACAATCTATATCCTGCTGCCATCCGACAACGGGCTAGCGGGCAGATTGAGTAGCGTATGGATGTAGGTTCTTTCGGTTTCACCATTGCCGGGCTGGTCGTGGGCTTCATCGTTGGCATGACCGGCGTCGGCGGCGGTTCGCTGATGACGCCGATCCTGCTGTGGTTCGGCATCAATCCCGCCACCGCCGTGGGCACCGACCTGCTCTACGCGGCAATCACCAAGGCCAGTGGCGTCTGGGTGCATGCACGCAACAAGAACATCGACTGGAAGATCACCGGCTGGCTGAGCCTGGGCAGCGTGCCCGCGGCAGCGCTGACCCTGTGGTTCCTCAGCACCCTGCATGCCGACACCTCGGCACTCAACGCCATCATCAAGCAGGGCCTGGCGGTGGTACTGATCCTTACCGCCCTGGCGATCCTGTTCAAGTCGCGCCTGCAGGCCTTCGCCAGCAAGCATGCAGGCGATCACTACCATCTCAGCGACCGCAGCCTGAACCTCCTCACCGTGATCACCGGTGTAGTGCTCGGGGTCATGGTCACGCTGACCTCGATCGGTGCCGGCGCCCTGGGCACCGTGGCGCTGTTCCTGCTCTACCCGTTCCTGGTGACCCGGCGCCTGGTCGGTACCGAAATCGCCCACGCCGTGCCACTGACCCTGGTCGCGGGCCTGGGCCATGCCGGCATGGGCAACATGGACTGGTCGCTGCTCGGCTACCTGCTGCTCGGCTCGCTGCCGGGCATCTACCTGGGCAGCCACCTCACAGGCCGCATCTCCGATCGTGTGCTGCGTCCCTGCCTGGCGGGCATGCTGCTGCTGATCGGCTACAAGCTGGCCTTCTGATCCCGCCCCTCAGGCCGGGCCCAGGCGCATGCGCCAGACCTCGGTTCGGCTGATTTCGAGCCGTGAGCACGGCGGGATATCGATACGCTGGTAGGCCCCGAGCGAACTGCCGAGCACTTCGACCATCGCGGCGCGCATCACCATCGGGTGCGTGACCGCCCACCAGTCGCCCGGCGTGTCGAATGCCTCCAGCCACTGCGCCACGCGCTTGTGCAGCGCGGCGAAGGACTCTCCACCATGGGGCGCCGCGTCCACGTCGACCTGCCACCACGCCAGGGCTTCGCTCTGCTCGCGCTGCAACTGCTTGAGCGCAACGCCCTGCCAATGCCCCATGTCGCAGTCGGCCAGCGCCGTCTCGAGACGCACCTCGGGGGCGAGCCAGGCGGCGGTTTCACGGGCGCGCAGTTCGGGTGCGCTGAGTACTTGCACTCCGTCGGGCACAGCCTTCAACAGCGGGGCATCGCCCAGTACGGGATCGTCGGCCAGCGCAAATCGCCCGGCTTTCTGGGCGTGGGTCAGGGCATGACAGATCAGGGTCAGACGGACGGCTTTCACCTTGGAGTTTCTCTGGCAAATGAGGATTAGGGCATCGAGGAACGCTGCGCTAGGATCGCCAGTCTAACCCAGGCAATTAGCCATCAGAGTCGATTCGATGACCATCACTTCCCGCCCTCCTCCCGGTCCTGTCCTGCTCGCCCTGCGTGAAGGTACGCAGGCCTGTCACAAGGCCCTGGAGGCGCGCCTGCCGTTTTTCAGCGAAGGCTTCGACCATGACGCCTATCGCCGCCTCATCGAGGCGTACTACGGCTTTCACGCACCGCTCGAAGCATTGCTGGCAACGCACCAGGGCAATGAGCGCAACAAGGCTGAGGCGCTGTGCCGCGACCTGCAGGCGCTCAAGCTGAGCGCCGAGCAGATAGACGCGCTGCCGCTGTGCCGGGACTTGCCAGCCATCACCGATGAGGCCAGCGCGCTGGGTGTGATGTACGTAGTGGAGGGCTCCACCCTCGGTGGTCAGGTGCTCAGGCGTGCCATGGCGCAGCGCCTGGGTATCGACGCCGACAGCGGCGGTGGTTTTCTCGATGTGTATGGCAGCGCCACCGCCAGCCACTGGCGCGGCTTTATCGAACGCCTGGATCGGCGCCCCCTGTCACCCGAAAACCAGGCCCGCGCCGTGGCTGCGGCGGTCGCGACCTTCACCTGCTTCGAGCGCTGGCTGGAGCAGCGCGCGGTGTTGTTGCACCCAATTGAGTGCTAAGCGCCACCGTTGATCGACCTGAAAAACGTCACATACCCTGTAGGAGCGGGCTCGTCCCGCGATCGGGCGCGAAGCGGCCGTAAAACCGAGCTTCGAGGTGTTTCAGGAATACCCCGGTTGCCTGATCTACGGCCGCTACGCGCCCGATCGCGGGACGAGCCCGCTTGTAAAGGGGCGCCTGTGTTTGATATCAGAACGAAATATTCAACGCCGCAAACAGCGCCCTGCCCGGCTGGTTGTAGGTGTTGGCACCGGCGCTGCTGGCGTTGCCGCCGCGCAGGATCTGCTTGTCGAACACGTTGTTCACCCCCACCCGCACATCGTAGTTGGCATTGAACTTGTACCCGGCACTCACATCCACCAGCCCATAGGCTTCGACATCCTTCTGCGCCGACTCGTCATAGCGCTCCTGGGTGCGGTAGTTCCAGGTCGGCGACTTCTGCTTGCCGAACCAGGTACCGGCCAGCTGCAGCGACAACTTGTCGGTCGCGCGCCAGTCCAGGGTGGTGTTGACCGTGTACTCGGGGATCACCGACAGCGGCTCGCCGGTCTCACGGTTGTCATTGTCGAGCATCCAGGTCAGGTTGGTGTTCCAGTCCAGGCTCGGGGTGAGCTCGACGAACAGGTTGCCCTCAAGGCCTTCTACCCGTGCCTTGCCGGCGTTTTCCCACTGGGTCACACGACTGCCGCCATTGATCGCGTAGACCACGTCGGTGCCGCCAATGATCTTGTTCTGGTAGTCGTTGCGGAAATAGGTCGCACTGGTGCGCCAGGTGCCGCGGTCATACAGCAGGCCGATCTCCTTGTTGACGCTGATCTCAGGCTTGAGGTCGGCGTTGCCCTGCAGGTAGCAGCCGCCGGAGTTGGTCTGCTGCACGCTGCAGCCATTGCCGCGGCTGTAGAGCAGGTAGCTGGGGTTGGACTGGTACAGGTTCGGCGTCTTGTAGGCACGGGCGATGCCGCCCTTGAAGGTCAGTTCGTCGGTGATCTTGTGCGACAGGTTCAAGCTGGGGCTGAAGTTGTCGCCGAAGGTCTCGTGGTGATCGAAACGCAAACCCGGCGTGACGGTGGTCGCGCCAATGATGATGTTGTCCTCGACGAACAAGGCATGGCTGCGCGCCTGCATCGTCGAATCGCTACGGTCGAAGCCTGCGATCACGTCGTTGCCAACGCCTGTCGGGTCGGAGCTCTGCGGACGGAACGAGCCCTGGTCGTTGAGGGTTTCATAGAGGTACTCGCCGCCAACGGTCAGCACGTGCTCCGTGGCGCCCACGGCGAACGGCAAGTTGACCTCGCTCGACAGGCGCGTGTTGCGCAAGCGCGAGAATGCCGCATCGTTGCCGTCGATCGCCCCTTCGGTGCGCCCGGCCATGCCCTCGTTCAAGCGCCAGTTGCGCACGTACTCATAGGCCAACACGGTCTTGCTGGTGCCCCAGGTGAAGTCGCCCAGGTGCGTCAGGTCGTAGGTGTTGCGCTGCATCACGTTGGTCTCGTGGCCATACAGGCTGGAGATCAGCTGCGCGTTGCCACCGCCGTTGCTGTTCATGGTGTCGCCAGCGTAGATATTGCCCTGGCGGCTGTAGCCTGCGCTCATCTCCAGGCGATGCTCGTCGTTGAGCTTCCAGCTCAGCAGGCCGTTGATATCCTTGTTGCGCACACCCTCGCGCCCGGCCACGGTCGAGCTGCCGGCGTGTGCGGCGTTGATGTCCAGGTCGTCGGCGTCGGTCTTGGCCAGGCCGCCGTAGAGACGGAACCCCAGGGTGTCGGTCAGGCCACCACCGAGGTTGAAGTTGGTCCGGTGGCTGGCGCCCTCGGCGCTGTCCTCCGGCATCAGGGTGTACAGGCTGACGCTGCCCTTGAGTGCTTCGCTGGGGCGCTTGGTGATGATGTTGACCACCCCGCCCATGGCGCCCGAGCCATAGCGCGCGGCTGCGGGGCCACGCAGGATCTCGATGCGCTCGACCGCTTCGGCCGGCACCCAGTTGGTCTCGCCGCGGGTATCGCGGTCGCCGTTCCAGCCATAGCGCACCGAGTTGCGTGCACTCGATGGCTTGCCATCGATCAGGATCAGGGTGTTTTCGGGGCCCATGCCGCGCAGGTCGATCTGCCGGTTGTTGCCACGGGCGCCGCTGGCACTGTTGCCGGTGAGGTTGACCCCCGGTTCGCGGCGGATGATGTCGGACAGGTCATTGGCCGGCGGGCGGCGCTTGATGTCCTCTTCGGTGATGACCGACGATCCCAGCGCCTGGCGTGCCTCACGCTCGGCCGTCACCAGCGTGTCTTCGATGACCAGCGCCTGCTCGGCGAATGCTGAAGTCGTTGCCACGGGCGCGGCCAGGGCAACGATGGCCAGCGCCAGGCGGTGCGGGGAAGGTCGGGTGTGCATCGGTACATCTCCTGAAATCGTGTGCGAGAAGCAAGCCGCGCCCCGGTCGGCAGGCCCCTCGCCCACCGGCCCGGCAAAAAGGCGGGTCCGTCAGGGATGGCGAATATAACGATTCTCAAATAGGTTTAAATCTTATTTACGAAATTTACAGATTGCCTGTAAACCCGCCTGGCAGACACCCGCACCCGAGGCGGGCTAGACCAGCACCGCGCCCAGAGCATTGATGGCCTGCACCAGCTGTGGTGCGTCACCCTGTACCCGTACCGCCAGCCCTTCGATCTCGCGACGGACCGGATACTGCTTGCGCAGCAGGTCGAATGCCGCACGTTGCTCGGTGGGATCCTCGCTCAGGCTGCGACGAAAATCCGCATCGTCGCGACGCGGGTCGTAGACCGCACGGCACAGGGTTGCCAGCGCCCAGGCCGGGTCGGCGCTGGCATCGAAGTCCAGGCGTGCCAGCGCTGGCGACGGCAGCAGGTCGGCCAGGTGCACCTGCTCCGGCAAACCTTGCGAACGGCAGAAGGCCTGGTAGATCTGCGCGGTCCCGCGCTGCTTGCCATCGAGGCTGTAGCCGGCGATATGCGGCGTGGCCAGGGTGCACAGGTCGGCCAGCGCCAGGTCGACCTGCGGCTCGCCCTCCCAGACATCCAGCACCGCGTGGACATCCTCGCGGTCCAGCAGCAGCTCGCGTAGGGCGTCATTGTCCACTACCGGCCCACGGCTGGCATTGATCAGCCAGGCCCCTGGGCGCAGGCGGGCCAGTTGCCGCGCACCGAGCAGATGCCAGGTCGGATGTTCGCCGCCGCGTTGCAGCGGGGTATGCAGGCTGATGGTGTCACACTGCTCAAGCAACGTGTCCAGGCTGACGAAATCGCCCTCTTCGCTGGCTGCGCGCAGCGGATCGCACACCAGCACCCGCCAGCCCAGGCCTCGCAGTACACGGACCAGACGCCCGCCCACCTCACCGGCTCCGACCACGCCATACACCCGCTTGGGCAGCTCCACGCCATCGAGCTCGGCCAGGGTCAGCAGGCTGCCCAGCACGTAGTCCACCACGCCGCGGGCGTTGCAGCCAGGCGCGCTGCTCCAGTGGATGTCGGCCTGAGCGAAGTATTCGAGATCAAGGTGGTCGGTGCCGATGGTGCAGGTGCCGACGAAGCGCACCTTGCTGCCTTCGAGCAGTTGCCGGTCGACGCGGGTGACCGAGCGCACCAGCAGCAGATCGGCATCCCTGACACAGGCTGCATCGATGGCCCGGCCAGGGTAACGGCGGATTTCGCCGAATCCGGCGAAGAAGGCATCGAGCAGCGGGATATTTTCGTCGGCAACGATCAGCATGGGCGCTCTCCTTTCAGGGGAGCGCAGTGTAGGCGCTGTGGCCTGTGCGATCCAGCTCAGTCGGCCTTCTTGCGAATCCAGTACAGGTAGGTGCCGGCGTCTTCCTGCTGTTGCACCAGCTCATGGCCGAGGAAGGTGCAGAACTTGGGGATGTCGCGGCGGGTCGAGGGGTCGGTGGCGATGACCTTCAGCAGGCCGCCAGCAGCGAGGTTGCGCACGTGTTGATGCAGCATCATCACCGGCTCCGGACAGTTCAGGCCGGTGGCGTCGAGGGTCGCGTCTGGAGTGAAGTCGGTCATGGTGGGCTCCGCAAATTGTGGGGTATTGTCGCGCAAACCGCGTGCAGGTCAAACAGGGGCCGCAGCACGGCCCCGATCGTCTCAACGCGGCTTGAGGTCGAGCCGGCGAAGGTGGCAAGTGACCTCTTCGCGGTCGTGGTACAGCTGTTTGCAGGCTATCGACACCTTGACCTTGCGCGCCTTGAACGAGGCCTCGATGCGATCGAGCAGCTTGCGCACCTCGGCGTGACGCTGCTTCATCGGCAGCTTGAGGTTGACCACGGCCTCGCGGCACAACCCCTCGCCCAGCCAGGTTTCGATCAGCGAGGCCGTGCGTGCGGGCTTCTCGACGATGTCGCAGACCATCCAGTCAACGGTCTGCTTGGGCTTCCAGGTAAAGCCGTCGGCCATCAAATGCTGCACCAGCCCCGTATCCATCAGGCTTTCAGCCATCGGGCCGTTGTCGATGGCGGTGACCAGCATGCCACGCTTGACCAGCTGGTAGGTCCAGCCACCCGGTGAAGCGCCCAGGTCGACGCCGGTCATGTCGTCGTTCAGGCGTTGGTCCCATTGATCGCGGGGGATGAACTGGTGCCAGGCTTCCTCAAGCTTGAGGGTCGAGCGGCTCGGCGCCTCGCGCGGGAACTTCAGGCGCGGGATGCCCATCGGCCACAGCGCCGAATTGCCCGCTTCGGCCAGGCCGAGAAACACCCGTCGGCCACTGATGAACGTCAGCAGCAGGCGTGGCTTGCTGGCATCCTCGACCAGACGCCCCGCCTTCTCCAGCGCCTTGCGCAGCGGCACCTCGAATTTGCGGCAGAAGGTCGACAGCTCCTTGCCGTCGTTGCTGTCGAGCACCTCCAGCCACAGGCTGCCACACACCGGCAGGCCCGCCAGGTGCTCGAGCAGCACACTGATCCGGTCAGTCTCCGGCAGCTCGACGAAGTCGCCGCGCGCCCATTGGCGCGGGAAGATCAGCCGGTCGAAGCGCAGCTCACGCATCAGGCGTTCGGCACCGCCTTCGTCGAGGCAAACGAATTCGGCGCTGGCGCTCTGCGGCTTGCCCTTGGCATAGCCGGCCACGCCCAGGTGCGCGGCGTGTTCGCTGATTTCGGCGCAGACCTCGCCCTCGAAGCCGGGCCGGCAATGCATGAACAGGGTATTCATCTCTTACTCCACATCACTGGCGCAGACAGCGCCAGGGCGGCGAATGATAAAGGAAGTTCGGAACCTGCGACATGCCCCGCAGGTCCAGAACAACGTCAGGCCCGCCAAAGCGGTCTAACCTGATTGTTCAGCCTGGCCCGTGCCGTGCGGGCCGATACAGAGCGGTGATACCGGTAACCACGACTGCCGGGCACCGGAGCACAAGGAGTTGGCAATGCCCTCGCTCGATAGCCTGAGAACCCTCAAGACCCTCCAGGTGGCCGACCGCGCCTACCACTATTTCAGCCTCACCGAGGCCGCCAGCCAGTTGGGCGACCTGCAACGCCTGCCCATGTCGCTCAAGGTCCTGCTGGAAAACCTGCTGCGCTGGGAAGATGGCAAAACTGTCACCGGCGACGACTTGCGAGCCCTGGCCGGCTGGCTGCAAGAGCGACGCTCCGACCGCGAGATCCAGTATCGACCCGCGCGGGTGCTGATGCAGGACTTCACCGGCGTGCCCGCCGTGGTCGACCTCGCCGCCATGCGCGCGGCCATGGCCAAGGCGGGCGGCGATCCCCAGCGGATCAACCCGCTGTCGCCGGTTGACCTGGTGATCGACCACTCGGTAATGGTCGACCGCTACGCCACCGCCGAAGCCTTCGAACAGAACGTCGACATCGAGATGCAGCGCAACGGCGAACGCTACGCCTTCCTGCGCTGGGGCCAGAGTGCCTTCGACAACTTCCGCGTGGTGCCACCGGGTACGGGGATCTGCCACCAGGTCAACCTGGAATACCTTGGCCGCACCGTGTGGACCCGCGAGGAAGACGGGCGCACCTACGCCTTCCCCGACACCCTGGTCGGCACCGACTCGCACACCACCATGATCAACGGCCTGGGCGTGCTCGGCTGGGGTGTCGGTGGCATCGAGGCGGAGGCGGCGATGCTCGGCCAGCCGGTGTCGATGCTGATCCCAGAGGTGATCGGTTTCAAGCTCACCGGCAAGCTGCGCGAAGGCATCACCGCCACCGACCTGGTGCTGACGGTCACGCAGATGCTGCGCAAGAAGGGCGTGGTCGGCAAGTTCGTCGAATTCTATGGCGACGGCCTGGCCGACCTGCCGCTGGCCGACCGCGCCACCATTGCCAACATGGCGCCGGAATACGGCGCCACCTGCGGCTTCTTCCCGGTCGATGACGTCACCCTCGACTACCTGCGCTTGTCCGGCCGCCCCGACGAGACCGTGCAACTGGTCGAAGCCTACTGCAAGGCCCAGGGCCTGTGGCGCCTGCCTGGCCAGGAACCGCTGTTCAGCGACAGCCTGGCGCTGGACATGCACGAGGTCGAAGCCAGCCTCGCCGGGCCCAAGCGCCCGCAGGACCGAGTGGCGCTGTCCCAGGTCAGCCAGGCCTTCGACGGCTTCATCGAACTGCAGCCCAAGCCCTTGGCCAAGGAGGTCGGACGCCTGGAAAGCGAAGGGGGTGGCGGTGTTGCCGTGGGTAACGCCGACCAGGCCGGCGAGATCGACTACACGCACAACGGCCAGACCCACAAGCTGCGCGACGGCGCCGTGGTGATCGCGGCCATCACCTCCTGTACCAACACCTCCAACCCCAGCGTGATGATGGCCGCCGGGCTGGTCGCCAAGAAAGCCATCGAGAAAGGCCTGGCTCGCAAACCCTGGGTCAAGAGTTCACTGGCGCCAGGTTCGAAAGTGGTCACTGACTACTTCAAGGCGGCCGGCCTTACCCCCTACCTCGATCAGTTGGGCTTCGACCTGGTCGGCTATGGCTGCACCACCTGCATCGGCAACTCGGGGCCGCTGGACGAGGCCATCGAGAAAGCGATCGGCAGTGCCGACCTGACCGTGGCGTCGGTGCTGTCGGGTAATCGCAACTTCGAAGGCCGGGTGCACCCGCTGGTCAAGACCAACTGGCTGGCCTCGCCACCGCTGGTGGTGGCCTATGCCCTGGCCGGCAGCGTGCGCGTGGATCTCACCCAGGATGCCCTGGGCACTGGCAAGGACGGCCAGCCGGTATACCTGCGCGATATCTGGCCCAGCCAACAGGAAATCGCCGACGCAGTGGCCAAGGTCGATACCGCCATGTTCCACAAGGAGTATGCCGAGGTGTTTGCCGGTGACGCCCAATGGCAGGCCATCGAAGTACCCCAGGCCGCTACCTATGTCTGGCAGGACGACTCCACCTACATCCAGCACCCGCCGTTCTTCGACGATATCGGCGGCCCGCTGCCGGAAATTGCCGACGTGCAAGGGGCGCGCATTCTCGCGTTGCTCGGCGACTCGGTGACCACCGACCACATCTCTCCAGCCGGCAACATCAAGGCCGACAGCCCTGCCGGTCGCTACCTGCGCGACAAGGGCGTGGAGCCGCGCGACTTCAACTCCTATGGTTCACGTCGCGGCAACCACGAAGTGATGATGCGCGGCACCTTTGCCAACATCCGCATACGCAACGAAATGCTCGGCGGCGAGGAAGGCGGCAATACGCTGCATGTGCCCAGCGGCGAAAAACTGTCGATCTACGATGCCGCCATGCGCTATCAGGCGGAAGGCACGCCGCTGGTGGTGATCGCCGGGCAGGAATACGGCACCGGCTCCAGCCGCGACTGGGCCGCCAAGGGCACCAACCTGCTGGGGGTCAAGGCAGTGTTGGCCGAGAGCTTCGAGCGTATCCACCGCTCCAACCTGGTAGGCATGGGCGTTCTGCCCCTGCAGTTCAAGGCTGGCGACGATCGCAAGCGCCTGGGCCTGACCGGCAAGGAGCGCATCGATGTGCTGGGGCTCAGTGCCGCACAGATCCGCCCGGGCATGAACCTGCAGTTGCGCATCCTGCGCGAGGATGGCCAGCAACAGGAGATCGAGGTGCTGTGCCGGATCGACACGCTCAATGAAGTCGAGTACTTCAAGTCGGGCGGAATTCTGCACTACGTGCTGCGGCAACTGATCGCCGGTTGAAGGGAAGGCATCGCGGGTTCGCCCGCGATGCCTCTGCGACGTGTCCTGGCGGCCTCGGGGTGAGTCAAAGCACCATATCGATTTGCCACCTACCGGATTTCCGATGTCGCCTGCCCACTGGATCGTCCTCGCCCTGCTTGGTCTGGGCTATGCCCTGGCCCTGTTCCACGGCCACCTGGGGCTCGCCGCCCTGCCCGCCTTGCTCGCCCTGTGTTGTACGGCACTGCTGGTGCGACGACCCGCAGGTTGGCAAAGAGTGCTCGGGCATGGCTTGTTCATCGTCCTGGCCCTTGCCCTGGCGCTGCACTGGTTGCCCGGTTTCCAGGGGGCAAAGGTCATCGACAAGGTGGTGTTCAGCGACGGCGCGCTGCCGTTCTCCATGTACCTGAACCTGGACAAGCCGCTGATCGGCTTCTGGATTCTGCTGGCTTGCCCCTGGATCCTGAGCCTGCGCGGGCGCGGTCTACTGCCAAGCCTCGGGCTGGTCTTGCCGCTGACACTGCTGGCTTGCCTGGGTGGCGCCTGGTCGCTTGGGATGGTGGGTTGGGCGCCGAAATGGCCGGAACAGACCTGGATCTGGGCCCTGAACAACCTGCTGCTGGTCAGCCTGACCGAAGAGCTGCTGTTCCGCGGCTATATCCAAGGTGGGCTGCAACGCCTGTTCAGGCACCAGGGGCTTGCATTGATCGTGGCCGCTCTGTTGTTCGGCCTGGCGCATCTGGGGAGCGGATGGCAGTGGTTCTACCTGGCAAGCCTGGCGGGTATCGGCTACGGCCTGGCGTATCGCCTCGGCGGCTTGAGCGCTGCGGTCGTGTGCCATTTCGCTGTCAATCTGACCCATTTCGCACTGTTTACCTATCCGATGCTGGCCCCACGCTGAACAACGAGTCATGATTGGACCATAACGTCATAAATCGTTAAAAATGCTGACATCTTGAGCGCAAATGCAACAAACGAGCCGCCTCCCTAGCTGATGGCTCATAGCCACTTATTGCTCCAGGTCAAGCAAGTTAAATATTCATTCAATAAAACCATGGGCTTGCCGATACCTGTCGAAAGCCTTGCGGATTGAACAGCCAATGCGTAACAACCAGCCGATTACCCAGAGAGAACGGACTTTCCCTGCCCAGCAGCGGTTGATTTCCACCACCAACGCCAAAGGCGTGATCACCTACTGCAACGATGCTTTCATCGAAATCAGCGGTTTCTCACGCGAAGAGCTCACGGGAGCGCCACACAATCTGGTACGCCACCCTGACGTGCCCCCAGCAGTGTTCGCCCACATGTGGCAGACCCTCAAGCAGGGCCTGCCGTGGATGGGGATCGTCAAGAACCGCTGCAAGTCAGGCGACCATTACTGGGTCAATGCCTACGTCACGCCGATCTTCGACAACAACCAGGTAGTCGGTTTCGAGTCGGTGCGGGTCAAGCCCACGGCCGAACAGATCCGTCGCGCCGAAGCGCTTTACCAGCGTCTGAACCAGGGCAAGCCGGCGGTGCCGCGTCGTGACAAGTGGTTGCCGGTGCTGCAGGACTGGCTGCCGTTCATTCTCATCAGCCAGATCGGCTTCCTCATCGGCAACTGGCTCGGCCACTCCTGGGGCTTTGCCCTGGCTGCTGCCGTTTCCGTCCCCCTCGGCCTGCTTGGCCTCACCTGGCAGCAGCGCGGCCTCAAGCGCCTGTTGCGCCTGGCCGAACAGACCACTTCCGATCCGCTGATCGCGCAGATGTTCACCGACAGCCGTGGCGTGCAGGCACGCCTGGAAATGGCCATGCTCAGCCAGGAATCCCGCCTGAAAACCTGCCTCACCCGGCTGCAGGACAGTGCCGAGCACCTGAGCGAGCAGGCGCGCCAGTCCGATGTGCTGGCGCACAAGAGTTCTTCGGGGCTGGAACGCCAGCGCGTGGAGACCGAGCAAGTCGCCGCTGCCGTCAACCAGATGGCTGCTACCACGCAAGAAGTGGCCAACCACGTGCAGCGCACCGCCGACGCCACCCAGGAAGCCAATCGCCTGACCAGCCAGGGCCGTCAGATCGCCGGGGAAACCCGCGAAGCCATCGAACGCCTCTCCGCAGCGGTGGGTGAAACCGGCCAGACCGTCACCCAATTGGCCAAGGACAGCGACGAGATCGGTGGTGTGGTCGATGTGATCAAGGGCATCGCCGACCAGACCAACCTGCTGGCGCTCAATGCTGCCATCGAAGCGGCCCGCGCCGGCGAAATGGGCCGGGGCTTCGCTGTGGTTGCCGACGAAGTGCGCCAGTTGGCGCAACGTACCGCCGAATCCACCGGACAGATCCACGGCCTGATCGCCAAGCTGCAGCAGACTGCCAGCAATGCCGTGCAAACCATGGAGACCGGCCACCGTCAGGCCGAGGAAGGCGTCGAGCGAGTGATGCAAGCCGACCAGGCGCTGGTAGGGATCAGCGAAGCGGTGGCCAACATCACCGACATGGCTACCCAGATCGCTGCCGCCACGGAAGAGCAGACTGCAGTGGCGGACGAGATCAGCCGTAACATCAGCACCATAGCCGATCTGGCCGACCAGACGGCAGAGCAGGCGCAGCATTCGGCACTGCTCAGTGAAGAACTGACCAGTACGGCCGGAACGCAGTACTCGCTAGTGGAGCGGTTCAACCGCTGAGTGACAAAAAAGGGGCTGCCTGAGGCAGCCCCTTTTTTTACCAGTCCAGACTCAAACGGCTCTGGAAATACCGCTTTTCACCCGTCAGCGGATCGTCGAACCCGAGACTTTGCGCCAGCAGTTTCAATGGCCGCTCGTAATCGTCCTCGCCCTCGAGCAATGTCGGGTAGAACGGGTCGTTGCTGATCGCGGCGCCCAGTGCCGCCATGTGCACTCTCAACTGATGGGTCTTGCCGGTCACGGGCGAGAGCCCGTAACGCCACAGGTTACCGTTCTTCTCCAGGACTTCGGCCAGGGTCTCGCTGTTCGCCACCCCTTCGACCTCACGCATGCGAAAGAACGGCTCACCATGCTCCAGCCGACTACGGTGCACCAACGGAAACTCCCGCGTCGGCAGCGCAGCAGCGATGGCCTGGTAGCGCTTGTCGATGCGCCGCTCGGGAAACAGCCGCTGATAGGCGCTGCGCGACTGCGGATTGGACGAGAACAGCACCAACCCCGCCGTATGCCGGTCGATGCGGTGCAGCGGCACCAGGTGCGGATTGTCCAGACGACGGATCAGGCGTCGCAGCAGGGTGTGCTCGACATATTCGCCCGTGGGTGTGACTGGCAGGAAATGCGGCTTGTCCGCCACCACCAGGTGCTCATCGCAATGCAGGATCGTTTCCTGCGCCGCAATGGGCTTTTCATTGGGGACTTCACGAAAGTAATGCAGACGCATGCCACGGCGGTAAGGCAGATCGGCCGCCACTGCCCTGCCCTCGGCATCCAGCACTCGCCCTCGACTGAAGCGATCAAGCCATTGGTCACGACCAATGGCCTTAAAGTGATCGGAGAGGCAATCGAGGACCGTGATCCAATCGCCAGGCGGCAAACAAACGGTACTGGCTTGCTGGTGAGCGGGGTCGAACGGCGTGGACATGGCAGGCTCTGTAATCAATGAGCGGGCATTATCGCCAATGCCCGCTCACTCAACCAGCCTCGCCAACTTGCTCACAACGCGACTTGAGCCAGCGCAACACCTGCACCGCCTCCCAGCGTCCGGCATCATAAAGGGCGTAGACCACCCCCTCGTAGCCAACGACATCCAGCGGGCGATGAAAGCCTGCGCGCTGGAACAGTGCCTCGATCTCGGCAAAGCAGGTATTGAAATGGACCTTGCCGAACGGAGTACGGTCGTCGGTCACCAAGCCCTCCATGCGCAGCTCGAGCACCGCATCGCACACCGCTTCCGGGGGCATGCGGTTGACGCTGTACTTCAGTTGCTCGACATTGTGCATCGCCTAACCCCTAATACTGTATCTTTATACAGCATACGAATACCGTGGCCATTCCGTCAATTCGCAACAGCTCATTGCAAGCCTGGCAGGTGGCCGGTCCCCGTGCGAACAGTCATAACCTGGCGCCTGGGGTTGTCGCGTGAAATGGCCAGGTGAACCCAGGTGTCGAACTCCAGGATCAGTTGATCGAACACAATGGAACTGTCGCGAATGCATTCGGCCAGTTGCCGGGGCGTCATCGTTTTCACGCACATGTCGGCGGCCAGGCCGAGGCAATGCGCACTGTTGGGCACGCCGCCCACAAGCTGGTTGACGGTTTCATTGCGAAAACCGCTGGTGATCTGGATCGGGGAGTCGATCAAGGCTCGCACCTCTTCGAGCACCCCGCACAGCAAGCGCAGATTGGCCATGGCCTCGGGACTGGGATCGTTGGGTATGGCGTTGTGCGCGGCGGCCAGCGAAAACGTCATCTCTTCGAGCGTGAAGTTCGGCGTAATAAACATGATGTGTCCCCGGGTGATCGGCTGTATCGGGCCAGCATCATCGACCAGGATCACACCGGACGGGATGAAGGAAACGCTCCCCTCTCCCTCTCACTTGAGGAACGCCGCCACCTGCTGCGCGTCGAACGGCCAGGGCAGTTCAGTGCCACTGTCGCAGCGACGCAATACAGGGATGATCAAGCCGTAACGCTCGAACATGGCTTCATCATCGGCGATATCAACCAATTCGACCCACAGCCCGTGCTCGACGAACGGCATCAACACAGCCTCGGCGACTTCACACAAATGGCACCCCAAGGTGCCGAACAGTTGGCATTCAGGCAGCATCATCAGTTCCCGGGATCCACTGAAGAGACGCTCATTCTAGGCTCGCCGGGAGCCGCCTGCATCTGCTGCTCAATCCTGGCTGGTGGCGCCGATACGGTGCAGGGAGAGGTCCGCCCCCTGGAACTCCTGCTCATGACTCAAGCGCAACCCATGTACCGCCCTGACCAGCCCGTACACGGCAAAGCCACCAGCCAAGGCCACCAGTACGCCTGCCAGGCTGCCAAACAACTGGCTCGCCAGGCTGACACCGCCCAGCCCTCCGAGCGCCGACTGGCCGAAGATACCGCACGCCAAGCCGCCCCAAACACCGCATACACCATGTAGCGGCCATACGCCCAGGACATCGTCGACTTTCCAACGATTCTGCGAGGCAGTGAAGCACCACACGAACAGTGCTCCCGCCACCAGCCCGGTCACCAGCGCGCCAACCGGGTGCATGAGATCGGAACCGGCACACACCGCCACCAATCCGGCCAGCGGGCCATTGTGCAGGAAGCCCGGGTCATTGCGTCCGACCAGCAAGGCCGAGAGCGTGCCGCCCACCATCGCCATCAGCGAATTGATCGCCACCAGGCCACTGACACCCTCCAGGGTCTGTGCACTCATGACGTTGAAGCCGAACCAGCCGATGATCAAGATCCACGACCCCAGCGCGAGGAACGGAATACTGGAAGGAGCGAAAGCCACCAGCCGTCCATCACGGTACCGTCCGCGACGGGCACCGAGCAGGATGACGGCAGCCAGCGCCAGCCAGCCGCCCATGGCATGCACCACCACCGAACCGGCAAAGTCATGGAACGGTGCGCCGAACCGGGCTTGCAACCAGGCCTGGACGCCCAGGTTGCCGTTCCACACCGCCCCTTCGAAGAAGGGGTAGACGAAGGCCACGATCAGCGCAGTGGCACATAACTGCGGGGCAAAACGCGCACGCTCGGCGATGCCTCCAGAGATGATTGCCGGAATCGCCGCAGCGAAGGTCAGCAGGAAGAAGCACTTGACCAAGGCATAGCCATGATCGCTGGCCAACTCCGCAGCCGGCTGGAAGAAGCTGACGCCATAGGCGATCCAGTAGCCGATGAAGAAGTACACCAGCGCCGAGACGGCGAAGTCGCTGAGAATCTTGCACAGGGCATTGACCTGGTTCTTGTGCCGCACCGTACCGACCTCGAGAAAGGCGAAACCCGCGTGCATGGCCAGGACCAGAATGGCCCCCATGAGGATGAACAGGGTGTTGGAGCCATGGACCAGTGAGTCCATCGCGCTATGCATGTTTTCCATGGAATGGCAGACCTGCTGAAAAGTGCACCAGGACAGTTCAGAAACCTTGCTCGCGCACCTGATCGGTGCCTGCCGTGCGCCCCGTTTTGGGGGAGCGGCTACACAGGGAGTGGTTTTTTCTTGGGTTTGTCGTGGATTGGGTTAAGGTTTATCGGTGTCTGCCAGGGCCTTGCGCGCATATGGGGCAGCGCCCGGCATCGACGCCCCGCGACACGGCAGAACAAAGCAAACGCCGTACCAGCGACAAGTGGTGAACCTTCCGCCACACTCATCACTCGAAATAGCCACACACATCGACAGGGAGAGACCCAATGGCCAGCAAATCGGCAAAGACTGCACAAGAGATCTTGATGGCTGACTTCCAGGCACTGGTGCGCGACACCGAGAAATTGCTCGCCGACACCGCCAATCTGGCGGGCGACCAGGCCGACGAGCTGCGTGGCCAGATCCACGACCGTCTGCAGCAGGCCCGCGAAAGCCTGCAACTGACCCAGGACTCGGTCCGCGAGCGCGGCCAGGCAGCGCTGGGCAGTGCCGAGGAGTACGTACAGGAAAACCCATGGCAGGCCATCGGCATCGCGGCCGGTGTCGGGCTGCTGGTCGGCCTGCTCGCCAGCCGCCGCTGAGGAGGACGCATGGACAACGATGCCATCGGCGCCGGCGCTTCCGGCAGACGCCTCGGCGCGGCCATCCTGGGGCTGCTGCACAGCCACATCGAACTGTTCGGCATCGAATTGCAGGAGCAGAAAGGCCGTACCCTTCGCCTGCTGCTGTTCGCAGGCCTGGCACTGGTATTCGCCCTGCTCCTGCTGACCGCGCTGTCCGGGCTGATTCTGGTACTGCTGTGGGACAGCTACCGATTGGCCGGCATCGTCGGCCTTTGCGTGTTCTACAGCGCCGCGGCACTCTTCTGCGGCTTGCGCCTGAAGGCCGCTGTGTTCGATGAATCTTCACCGTTTAACAGCACCCTCGAAGAACTCGCCAAGGACCGGGAGCGCCTGTTGCCATGAGCCTGCCTGAACTGCCCAATACCCGTAATCCTCGCGAACTGCGCAAGGCGCTGCTACGCCTGCGTCTGGAAATGCACCGCCAGGAGATCCGCCACGAGTCCCGTCAACTGCTCGAGCCGGTCCAGCGCCTGCGCGGCATGGGCGCATCGGTCCAGGACGGCCTCGGCATCAAGCACGCTCCGTTGTGGGGCCTGGGTGTCGTGGTCGCCATGGGGTTTCTGACCGGAAAGGGCGTGCGCAGCGGCAACCTGGCGCGCCTGGTGCGCCTGGGTGGCAGCCTGGCCCCTCTGGTGCGCCTGTTCCTGCAGAACGGCCGTCATCGCTGAAACGAGGCGCCCGCCGCTTGCGCGGGCGCCCATGACACGGGAAGCTATGGCCACCATCTGACGGGAGATCGAGCCTTGGACTGGCATACCCTGCTCAACCGCGAACGCCTCGGCAAAGCCTTGTACAGCCCCGAAGAACTGGGGCGCAGCCCATTCCACAAGGACCATGACCGCATCATCTTCTCCGGCGCCTTCCGCCGCCTGGGACGCAAGACCCAGGTCCACCCGGTGTCCAGCAACGACCACATCCACACCCGCCTCACCCACTCCCTCGAAGTCAGTTGCGTAGGCCGCTCGCTGGGCATGAGGGTCGGCGAGACCCTGCGCGCCAACCTGCCCGACTGGTGTGCACCAAGCGACCTGGGCATGATCGTGCAATCGGCCTGCCTGGCTCACGACATCGGCAATCCACCGTTCGGCCACTCCGGTGAAGATGCCATCCGCCACTGGTTTCAGCAGGCAGCGGGCCGTGGGTGGCTCGACGACATGAGCGACGACCAACGTGCCGACTTCCTCAACTTCGAAGGTAACGCCCAGGGTTTTCGCGTGCTCACCCAGCTGGAATACCACCAGTTCGACGGCGGCACCCGCCTGACCTACGCCACCCTCGGCACCTATCTCAAGTACCCATGGAGCGCCCGCCATGCCGACGCACTGGGGTACAAGAAACACAAGTTCGGCTGCTACCAGAGCGAACTGCCGCTGCTGCAGCAGATCGCTCACAAGCTGGGCCTGCCACAGCTCGAGGAACAACGCTGGGCTCGTCACCCGCTGGTGTACCTGATGGAGGCCGCAGACGACATCTGCTATGCGCTGATCGACCTGGAGGACGGCCTGGAGATGGAGCTGCTGCAGTATGCCGAGGTCGAGGCGCTGCTGCTGGACCTGGTCGGTGACGACCTGCCCGACACCTATCGGCAACTGGGCCCGGCGGATTCTCGTCGGCGCAAGCTGGCCATTCTGCGCGGCAAGGCCATCGAGCACTTGACCAACGCCGCCGCCGAGGCCTTCGTCGAACAGCAACAGGCACTGCTGGCCGGGCATCTGGCAGGGGACCTGGTCGAGCACATGCACGGACCGGCCAAGCACTGTGTGCTGCAGGCCAAGGATATCGCGCGCAAGAAGATCTTCCAGGACAAGCGCAAGACCCTGCACGAGATCGGCGCCTATACCACGCTGGAGATCCTCCTCAATGCCTTCTGCGGCGCAGCGCTGGAGCAACACGGCGGGCGCGCGCCGTCATTCAAGAGTCGGCGTGTGCTGGACCTGATCGGCAACCACGCCCCCGATCCACACGGCACCCTGCACAACGCCTTCCTGCGCATGATCGACTTCATCGCTGGCATGACCGACAGCTACGCCAGTGAAATGGCTGGAGAAATGACAGGACGCTCCAGCCCTCATTGACCGACAACGAGGGACGGTCAGCCGCGGCTTGCCGTTCCTCTTGAGAGAAACTTCCTACGCAACCACTGCGCCATTAAATACTCAGAAGAATAATTTGAGATTTAGTGACTTTCTCGTCTTGACTCCTTACAAAACTCATAAAAATCCAAGCTGCGTGTAGTACTTGGACGTAGGTCTTTTCCCATATATGGCGTTACGCCTAGCCTCTCATGCGCGAAGGCGGTCAACTGCGATAAGGTTTTGTTTGCATCTGACAATCGCCGACTGGGAAGTTGATATGAGCTCCATATTTATTGTTGATGACCACCCCGTGATTCGCCTGGCCATTCGCATGTTGCTGGAAAATCAGAGCTACAAGGTCATTGGCGAGTCTGACAACGGCGTCGAGGCCATGCAGATGATCCGTGAGACCCAGCCTGACCTGGTCATCCTCGACATCAGCATCCCCAAGCTCGACGGTTTGGAAGTCCTGGCACGTTTTCAGAGCATGGGGCTGCCACCGAAAGTGCTGGTACTGACGGCGCAGTCGCCCGCGTTATTCGCGATCCGTTGCATGCACTCAGGCGCTGCCGGATTCGTATGCAAGCAGGAAGATCTGAGTGAATTGCTCAGCGCAGTCAAGGCCGTACTTTCTGGTTACAACTACTTCCCCAGCCAGGCAATGAACCCCCACCAGGAAATATCCGCTCGTGACATGGATCTTTTCCGACAAGTTAACGACAGAGAGTTGATGGTTCTTCAACTTTTCGCACAGGGGCGCAGCAACAAGGAAATAGCCAAAGGCATGTTCCTCAGCAACAAGACGGTCAGCACCTACAAAAAACGCCTGATGCAGAAGTTAAGGGTCGATACCTTGGTCGACCTGATCGAAGTGGCCAAGCGCAACGCGCTGGTCTGAGGTGGATCATGCCGAGGTACATCGTCTGCGTGCTGCTGACCCTGCTCAGCCTGGGTTGCCAGGCTCAAACGAAGCAGGAGCCCGCCCCCAGGAAACTCAACCTGCTGGTCCGCTCCACCTCCGAAGCAACCGTGCCAGCTTTTTCGACCGCGCAGCAGCAATGGCTGCAATGCCGCACCAGCCTGACACTGGGAACCTCAACGCCCAACAATCCGCCCTTCGACGTCATCAATGGCAACGAATATCAAGGCTTGACAGCGGAGTATGCCGGCCTGATCGGCAGGGCACTGGGGCTGGAAATAAAGGTGCTGCGCTTTAATCACCGCCAGGACGCAGTGGAAGCACTCAAGGCCGGGCGCATCGATCTGCTTGGCAGTGCAAACGGCTATGAGGCCGCGGTCGAGGGGGTGGCACTGTCCAAACCCTACGCTGTAGATCGCCCGGTTCTGGTCACCCGCGAAGACGAGACACGCCCCCTCGACCTGGGGCTCGCCGACTTGCGCCTGAGCACGCTCTATCATTACCTGCCGCTCGAGGATATACATGCGCTTTACCCACAAGCCCAGCTGAAAACCTTCGGTTCCACCTCCGAAGCGCTGAACGCTGTCGCATTTGGCCAGGCCGACGTCTTTCTCGGCGATACCATTTCGACTCACTTCCAGCTTACCCGCGGTCATCTGCCACAACTGCGCATGAGCAATTTCGGCAAGCACGAAGCCGTGGGCTTCAGCTTTGCCGTGCGTGCCCAGGATCAGCTGTTGATGAGCCTGATCAACACCATCCTGGACAGCCAGCCGGCCAGCGTCAGGAATTCGATCTTCAAGCGCTGGAGCGCGGGCAGCGACCTGCTGCTTACCGATCGTCGGCTGCAACTGACGCCGCGCGAGCAGCAATGGCTACATGATCACCCGAGCATGCGCGTGGTGGTAAACGATACCTCGGCTCCCCTGTCATTCTTCGACGGCAACGGCCATTTCCGCGGCATCACTGCCGACCTGCTGGAGCTGGTTCGACTGCGCACCGGCTTGCATTTCGAGATCCAACGCGCTACCGGGATAAAGGAAATGATCCAGTCACTCGCGCAGGGCAGTGCTGACCTGATTGCCGCACTTGCCATCGCATCGCCTGCCCGAACAGACCTGCAACTCAGTCGCCCGTATCTCGAGAGCCCCTATGTACTGGTTACCCGCAGCGGCCGACCGTACACGTCGCTGGAACATCTGAATGGCCGCCGGGTCGCCGTTACACGACATACCTCCCCCTCCGTCCTGCTGGCGACGGCACACCCGAAGATCCGACTGATCGAGACCGAAAGCACTTTCTACTCCATGGCCCTGCTGGGCAGCGGCGCCGTGGACGCAGCCATCACCACGCTGCTGGATGCCAATCACGCCATCGCCGCCAACAACGATCTGGTGATCCGCAGCACCGTCGGCAACGACCCGGCCACCTTCTCCATGGCCAGCGTCAAGGACGCCAGCCCCCTGGCCTCCATCCTCGACAAAGCCTTGCTGAGCATCACGCCTGAAGAGCTGGGTGTCATCAACAGTCGCTGGCGCGGTTATGCATTGCACGATGGTGGCCAATGGCGCGAGTACCAGCGCCTGGTGCTGCAGGTCGTTCTGGGGATCGGCATCCTGCTGTTACTGGCGCTGGCCTGGAACGCCTACTTGCGACGCCAGATACGGCAGCGTCGCCGGGCAGAACGCGCCTTGAACGATCAGCTCGAGTTCATGCGCGCCCTGCTCAATGGAACCCCTCACCCGATGTACGTACGCGATCGCGAAGGACGGTTGCAAAGCTGTAACGACAGCTATCTGGAGGCCGTCGACGCGAGTGCCGACGCGGTCATGGGCAAACTGCTCCATGAAAGCCTGTTCAGCAACTGCGACTATACCCGGCAGATCCAAACCGACTATCTGCAGGTAATGGAAGCAGGCACGCCGCTGATCATCGACCGCCCCCTGCGCCTTAAAGACCGCGAACTGACCATCTACCACTGGATCCTTCCCTACCGCGACTCGCTGGGCGAAGTGCAAGGCATCATCGGCGGCTGGATCGACATCAGCGAACGCCGCAAGCTGATCCAGGACCTACGCCTCGCGAAACAGCAGGCCGACGATGCCAACCGGGCCAAGAGC
Source organism: Pseudomonas sp. NBRC 111143 (assembly GCF_001320965.1). Lineage (NCBI taxonomy): Bacteria > Pseudomonadati > Pseudomonadota > Gammaproteobacteria > Pseudomonadales > Pseudomonadaceae > Pseudomonas > Pseudomonas sp. NBRC 111143. The sequence goes on from NZ_BCBT01000012.1 coordinate 98,849, forward strand.
ACCTTCCTGGCGACCATCAGCCATGAAATCCGCACGCCGATGAACGCCGTCATCGGCATGCTCGAGCTCGCGGCCAGACGCGCCGATCAGGGGCAGTTGGACAAAGCGTCGATCGAGGTCGCCTATCATTCGGCCAGGGACCTGCTCGGGCTGATTGGCGATATTCTCGACATCGTCAGAATAGAGTCCGGGCATATGTCCCTGAGCCCCGAACCGATCGATCTGGCATCCCTGATCGAATCGGTACGACGGGTATTCGAAGGTCAGGCACGAGAAAAAGGCCTGCTGCTGGAAGTAGTCATAGATCCCTCGGCACGTTGCCACGCCCTGCTCGATCCACTGCGTTTCAAGCAGGTGCTCTCCAACCTGGTGAGCAACTCGATCAAATTCACCAACGACGGCCATGTACGCATCAAAGCCTCGGTACAGAAGAGCGAGCGCGACATGCTCGAGCTGGAAGTGCGCGACAGCGGGATCGGCATTCACGATGACGACCTGCGACGGTTGTTCACCCCCTTCGTACAGGTCGACCCTCAGAGCGAAAGCGCCCGTGCCGGCACCGGGCTGGGCCTGGCGATCTGTCGCACCCTGTGCGAAATGATGGGCGGCCAACTGGCGATCAAGAGCCTGCAGGGCGTGGGTACCCAGGTGCGACTACTGATGCCGCTGCAGCGCGTGGCACCGCCCCCGGACAGCGTCGTGCAGCCCCCGCACATAGAGGCACCCGACACGCGGCTCAGGGTTCTTGTCATCGACGACCATCCCGCCAACCTGCTGTTGATGGCCCAGCAACTGACCTACCTGGGGCTCTGGCATGACAGCGCCCGCGACGGTCAGGAAGGGCTGGAAAAATGGCGGCACACAGACTTCGACGTGCTGATCCTGGACTGCAATATGCCGCGCATGAATGGCTACCAGCTGGCAGAAGTCCTGCGCAGTGAAGAACGCCAACGGGGCAAGACGCCTTGCACCATTCTCGGCTACACCGCCAACGCCCAACCGGAAGTGCGCCAGCGTTGCCTGAACGCTGGCATGAACGACTGCCTGCTCAAACCCATCAGCCTGCAAACCCTCGGCTTGCATCTGGCCAGCGTGAGCCCCTCGCAACGGCGGCAAGCACAAGAACCTTTCGACCTCGACGCACTGGCGAAGATCGTCGGTGACCGCTGCGAAGACCGGGCAAGAATGCTGGCTACTCTGCAACTGAGTCTCGAGCAGGACTTCACTCTACTGATGGCCCTGGACCCCGAGCACGACGCACAGGCCATCGTCGACCAGGCGCACAAGATTCTTGGCGTGGCACGCATGTTGGATGCAAAGGGATTGATGGAGGCTTGTCAGGCGCTGGAAACAGAGGGTCTGTCGTCGACGCAACTGAAACTGCGTCGCCAGGCACTGGCGCGGCAGATGCGCCGCATAGAGAAGGCCTTGGCCGGTCAGCGTTGCCGACCAGCCAAGGCACAGTGACGCGGGATCAGGAAGCCGAGTTGATCGGCTTGTCCGGATACCAGGCATCCAGCAGCGGGCTGACTTCGATCTTGGTGAGCTCGCTGCGGCCCTTGAGCCACGCCTCGACAGTGGCGCGCTGCTCTTCGCTGACCGAGCCACGCTTGGCCAGGCAGACCAGGCCGAAGTCATCACCACCGACATAGTCCAGGCCGTTGGCGTCCATGGCTTCTGCCAGGAACGCGTCGAGGAAGGCATCGATGGCTTCGTCGGACAGGTCTTCCTTGAAGTCCAGGTTCAGTTCGAAACCCAATTCCTGGAATTCATCCACGCACAGCTTCTTGCGCAGACGACGGGAACGGTTGGTAGCCATTGAAACAATCCTCTTGAGTAATTACGCGCGGCACTTTACCAGTTTCCGCGCCAGAGCGGCGCTTTTGTGTCGAACCTGCCCACAAACAGCACGCTTGGGGCATAATGCGCACTATATTTCGCCAAGGGGCCATCATCTCTTACAGCCCCGTCATCCCTTTCCCTCGCCCGCAGGGTTACAGCACTCATGATCAAGACGCTTCGCCCACTGCTTTTCGCCGGCCTACTCCTTCCCATCGCCTTGCCCAGCCAGGCTGCCGCCGTCAACACCAGCTTGCCACCGAAGGTGCAGCAGGCACTCAAGACCAACAAGCTGCAGGACAATGCCCTGTCGCTGGTGATGCTGCCACTCGATGGACCGGGCACGCCGACCATCTTCAATGCCGATGTCTCGGTCAACCCGGCCTCGACCATGAAACTGGTGACCACCTACGCCGCCCTCGAATTGCTCGGCCCGACCTTTCAGTGGAAGACCGAGTTCTACACCGATGGCACCCTGAACAACGGCGTGCTCAACGGTAACCTCTACCTCAAGGGTGGCGGCGATCCGAAACTGAACATGGAAAAGCTCTGGTTGCTGATGCGTGACCTGCGTGCCAACGGTGTGCGCACCGTCACCGGGGACCTGGTACTGGACCGCAGCCATTTCGTGCAACCCACCCTGCCGCATTTCGACGATGATGGTGGCGACGTCAACAAGCCCTTCCTGGTCAAGCCGGACTCGCTGCTGGTCAACCTCAAGGCGCTGCGCTTCGTGGCCCGCAACGATGGCGGCAAGGTCGTGGTTTCGGTCGAGCCGCCCATCGCCAGCATCCGCATCGACAATCAGGTCAAGGCCGTGGCCTCGAAGCAATGCACCGGCGATGTACGCTACAACCCCGTGGTGCAGCCCGATGGCGTGAGCGTCACGGTCAGTGGCCAGCTCGGCGACGGCTGCAACTCGCAAACTTATCTGGCCCTGCTCGACCACCCCGCCTATGCGGCCGGTGCGGTCAGAGCGATCTGGAACGAGCTCGGCGGCAGCATCCAGGGCCGTGACCGCATCGAAAACGTGCCCAAGAGCGCACGCCTGCTGGCCCGGGCCTTCTCGCCAGACCTGGTCGAGGTGATCCGCGATATCAACAAATACAGCAACAACACCATGGCCCAGCAACTGTTCCTCAGCCTGGGCGCGCAATTTCGCACCGATGCCGACGGCGACGATGCCCGCGCGGCACAGCGTGTCGTGCGCCAGTGGCTGGCCAAGAAAGGCATCACCGCACCGCACCTCGTGATGGAGAACGGCTCTGGCCTTTCACGCGCCGAGCGTGTCAGCACACGTGAAATGGCGGCTTTGCTGCAAGCCGCGTGGAAGAGCCCCTATGCGGCCGAATTCATCAGCTCGATGCCATTGGTGGGCATGGATGGCACCATGCGCAAGCGCCTGAAGCGCACCGCCATGACCGGCGAGGCGCACATCAAGACCGGCACCCTCAATACCGTACGCGCGATCGCAGGCTTCAGTCGCGACAGCAACGGTCATACCTGGGCCGTGTCGGCGATTCTCAATGATCCAAAGCCGTGGGGCGCCTCCCAGGTCCTGGATCAGGTGTTGCTGGAGCTCTACCGCCAGCCCAAGGTCGGCACAGGGACTGTCGGCGTAGTGCCCTGACAGAAACGGACAAACCGGGGCTGTCACGCAGCCCCGGCCACCTCAAGGCAACTCCGCCTCCACGCGATCGCGCCCGGCCTGCTTGGCCGCATAGACCCCCGCATCCGCTCGCAGCAACAAGGCATCGGCCCCTTCACCGACACGCCATCCCGCCACGCCGAAACTGGCCGTCACCCGGCCGACCCCCTCGACCGGCACACCGCGTACTCCCTGCCACAGCTCCAACGCAAGCTTGCGGGCTTGCTCGGCATTGCTGCCCGGGCACAGCACCATGAACTCCTCGCCTCCCAGTCGGCAGAACACATCGGTCCGCCGCAGACGATGGCCAATCCGCTGGCAAAGGCTGCGCAACACGCGATCACCGACAGCATGGCCAAACTGGTCGTTTATGCATTTGAAGTGGTCGATATCGAGCATGATCACTGCCAGGTCCAGATCATCACGCTGGGCCCGCTCCAACTCGACCTTGAGTCGCTCCTGGAAGTAACGCCGATTGTGGATGCCGGTAAGGACATCAGTCACCGACAATGCACGCAACTCCTCCTCCACCCGCTTGAGATCGGAGATGTCCGTCAGATAGCCATGCCAAAGGGTACAGCCCTCCTCCCCGATCTCCGGCGTTGCCTCCCCCCGCACCCAACGCAGACCGGCGCGGGGCAGGCAGACGCGGTACTCCTCGCGCCAGGGCGTCATGCGCACCGCCGACTCGCGCACCGAACGGCGCACCCGATCAAGATCGTCCGGATGAATGCGCTCGAACACCGTCGATGCGTCTTGGCGCAGCAGCTGCAGATCCACTTCATAAATGTCCAGCAGCCCGGCGCTGGCGTAGGGAAAACACGAATGGCCGTCGGCATCCAGACGATATTGGTAGATGCCGCCCGGGACCTCGGCACTGAGCTTCTCCAGCAGCCGGTCACGGGCGGCCAACGCTTCATGAACACGACGACGCTCGGTGACATCGATGCAAATGGCCAGGTAACCCACCCACAAGCCTTGCTCGTCGAGCACCGCCGTCACCAGCATGTTGGCCAGCAAATGACTGCCGTCCTTGCGCATCAGGGTCCACTCCGCGGGCTCCCCTGCACCCTCCTGCACGGTTTCGGCGAACATCGCCTGGCCTGCCGTGATCTCGCGCCCATAGCGCAGACTCAAGGCATGGGCACGCTGGCGCAGTTCGTCGGGCTGGACCAGATCCTCCAGCGCCAGGTGACCGAGCGCTTCGTCGGCCGAGTACCCCAGCATGCGCTGGGCTCCGGCATTGAAGGTGCTGACCACGCCCCGCAGGCTGGTGGCAATGATCGCTACCTGGGTCGCGGCATCCAGCACGCTGCGTAGCTGGTTGTGAGTCTCACGCAGCGACTGCTCGCTCACGCGCAGTGCCGCCGTGCGCTGCTCTACCAGGGTCAAAGCACGCTGACGCTGGCTGAACAGGCTGTAGAGCAAGGCGCTGAGCAACAGGCTCAACAAGCCACCGAGCAGCGTCACGGTGAACACCGCCGAGGAACGGTTGGCCTGGAGGAAGGCTTCGCTGGGGCGAATATCGAGCTGATAGTGATGGTCGGCCAGATGCAGCAATTGGCTGCTGGTCAAAGGCAATGGCGCGCTTAGGTTGCCCGAATCGTACAACGTCTCATGGCCCTGGCTGCCCGACAGATCGAGGATACGTACCACCAGGTTATCGTCCGACGCGGTCGGCAGCCCCTCGCCAATCAGCTGACGCATGCTCAACAAGGCCATGACATAACCGGCAGGCGGCCCGCTCGGCGCCGACGCGGTGAACACCGGTGCGACGATCAGCAGGCCACGGGTGTAGGCCGGCTCGACATCGATCATGTCCAGTGGGGAGGAAACCGCCAGGCTGCCGGGCGTGGTGGCGCGGTCCAACGCATCCTGGCGCTGAGGCTGGCTACGCAGGTCGAGCCCGTAAGGCTGGTCGTGCTGGTGGGTGGCCTGGGTGTAGAGCACCGGATAATAGAAGGCCCGTGACGGCGATGCCTGCCAAAGGCCTTGGGCATCGAAATCACGAATCTGATAGGGGCGCCCCAGCCAGGTGCTGGCGCGGCGCTCGAAGGCATCGCGCTCGTCGGCCTCGACCCGCGGCGCCCAGGAATATGCCTGGGTGCGGTGCAACAAGGGGCGAGCGTAACCGTCGAACTCCTCGGGGAGAATTTCACTGGAATAGGTGAAGAAGCGCCGCAGACCGTCCAGGCGCTGTTCCTGCTCCTCGAAGCGTTCGGCGATACGGCTATAGCGCTCACTGGCCAGCAGTTCGAAGCGCTGACGCAACTGCTGCTTGTAGAAGGCGTGGGCGGCGAAGGCCAGCGCAGCAGTGAGCAACCCGCCGACCACCAGCGCGACCAGCGCAACGGCCCAGGCCGAGAGCGCCTCGCTGATCAGGCCGAACATCTTCGCACGCACCCTCGACATAGAGCATTCTCACCACGTCAGCGTCCTGCGAATTGTTCGGCCCTGAGCTGATTTATAGCCATTAGCCATCAGCGCTGCAATGCACTTCTTCTCTTCAGCGTAGCTGCAGGCGCCAGGCCCGGTGGATGCGGTTATTGCGGGCAAAATCCGGATCCAGGGTCTGTGCGCTGATCTCTTCCACCGCATAGCGCTCGAGCAGGTGCTCGTCGAGCTGGAACTTGCGGAAATTGTTGGAGAAGTACAACACGCCCCCCGGCGCCAGACGCGCCATCGCCAGGTCGAGCAGACGCACGTGGTCACGCTGCACGTCGAACACCCCCTCCATGCGCTTGGAGTTGGAGAAGGTCGGTGGGTCGATGAAGATCAGGTCGTAGCTGTCCTGGGCATTCTCCAGCCAGGCCATTACATCGCTCTGTTCCAGGCGGTTTCGCTCGGAGAAGCCATTGAGCGACAGGTTGCGCCGCGCCCAATCCAGGTAGGTTTTCGACAGGTCGACGCTGGTGGTACTGCGCGCACCACCCTTGGCCGCATGCACGGTGGCGGTAGCGGTGTAGCAGAACAGGTTGAGGAAGCGCTTGCCCGATGCTTCGCGCTGGATACGCAGACGAATCGGACGGTGATCGAGGAACAGGCCGGTGTCCAGGTAGTCGGTCAGGTTGACCAGCAGCTTGACGCCGCCTTCGCTGACTTCCTGGAAGCGCCCTTCCGTGGCCTGACGCTCATACTGGCGTGTGCCGCCCTGACGCTCGCGGCGCTTGAGCACCACGCGCTGAGGATCGACACCCAGAGCCTGGGGAATCGCCGCCAAGGCATCGAGCAGGCGCGCCTGGGCCTTGTCCGGGTCGACCGAACGCGGCGCCGCGTATTCCTGAACGTGCACCCAATCATGATACAGATCGACCGCCAGGGCATATTCGGGCATGTCGGCATCGTACAGACGGTAGCAGTCGACCTGCTCGCGGCGGGCCCACTTGCCCAGCTGCTTCAGATTCTTCTGCAAGCGGTTGGCGAACATCTGCGCGCCTTCGGAAAGGCGTGCCGGTTCATGGGCCACGGCCGGTGTCGCACGCGAGTCGCCGGCCTGATCATCGGTCGGGCGACGCTCACCCGTCACGAACTGGTCGGGCTGGACTTTGAACAGCAACAGCTTGCACGGCAGCGCACCGTTCCAGAACGCATACTGCTTGTGGCTGCGGATGCCCATGCGCTTGCCCAGTTCGGGTGCGCCGGTGAACACCGCCGCTTCCCAGCCCATGCAGGCCTGGCGCAGGCGCTCGCCGAGGTTCTGGTAGAGGTACAGCAGGCTCGCCTCGTCCCCCAGACGCTCACCATAGGGCGGGTTGCTGATGACCAGGCCTTTCTGGTTCTGGTCCGGGCGCGGCTCGAAGCTGGCGACTTCGCCCTGGTAGATCTTCACCCAGTCACCCAGGCCCGCGCGCTCGACGTTGTTGCGTCCGGGCTGAATCAACCGCGGATCGGCCTCGTAGCCGCGAATCCACAACGGCGGCTTGGCCAGGCCCGCCTGGGCACGGGCCTGGGCCTCGTCATGCACCTTGCGCCACAGCGCTGGGACATGGCCCTGCCAGGCACTGAAGCCCCAACGCTCGCGCTTGAGGTTCGGTGCAATATCGGCGGCAATCATCGCAGCTTCGACGAGGAAGGTCCCGACACCGCACATGGGGTCGGCCAGCGCGCCGCCCTCGGCGGCAATACGCGGCCAACCGGCGCGGATCAACACCGCGGCAGCCAAGTTTTCCTTGAGCGGTGCAGCACCCTGCTGCAGGCGATAGCCGCGTTGGTGCAGGCTGTGGCCGGAAAGGTCGATGGACAGGATGGCTTCGCCGCGGTCCAGGCGCAGGTGTACACGCAGGTCAGGGTCGATCTTGTCCACGGATGGGCGCTGGCCTTCACGGTTGCGCAGCTTGTCGACAATCGCATCCTTGACCTTGAGCGCACCGAAGTGGGTGTTGTCGATGCCCGATCCATGGCCACTGAACTCCACCGCCAGGGTGCCGTCGGCGGCCAGGTGGTCCTGCCAGTCGACACCGTGCACGCCATCATAGAGGTCGTCGGCGTTTTTCATGGCGAAGCGCTTGACCACCAACAGCACGCGGTTGGCCAGGCGCGACCAGAGGCACAGCCGGTAGGCAGTTTCCATGTCGGCCGCGCCGCGGATCGCCGAGGTGTGCTCGCGCACGTCGGCCAGGCCCAGGCCGCGGGCTTCTTCCGCAAGCAGCCCTTCCAGGCCTTTGGGACAGGTGAGATAGAGTTCGAGTGAGTCAGACATGTAGATTCCAGAGCCTCTGGGCTGTGTGCTGGCAACGCGACGCATCGCTGTTGCCTGAGTTTGCCGGATACCCTTCCAGCAGGTATCCGGGTGGCGTGCCGATCATTCGGCAAACCGGGCCACCCGATCGACATCCAGCGCCAGGTGGCGCAAGGCGGTTTGATCGTCGGGCAGTGTGAAAATTTCGTCTAACGAAGGCATCGATGTGACCCTTCGTCGCATTACCAGATGTTGCGTCAGTTCGATGGCGCCAATGGCCAAATGATTTCAATCATCGGCAAACCCTCATCATAGCGGGACAAAACCTAAACAAGGTTGAGTCGCATTTATTTACTTATCCCCTCACCCCTGGAAAGGTTACGTCCTTATGACAAATTGATCATTCACACTGTGACCCGCATTGGTTAGAACTGACCTCAGGCCGCTTCGCAACGAGGCGGCACTTTCAGCTCGCCACGCCGGCAGCGAGCGCAAAACCGGCAGAAAGATTCTGCCCGGCCTCGGAGAGACCGACGGGACATTACAGTCAACAAGTGAGGGCAACACCCTATGAGAAGACTTAAGCGTGATCCGTTGGAAAGAGCATATTCACGTGGCTACCAATACGGGGTAACCGGCAAATCCCGCGAACTTTGCCCCTTCAATCTGCCATCCGTTCGCCAGGCATGGATCAACGGTTGGCGTGAAGGTCGCGGCGACAACTGGGACGGCATGACCGGCACCGCTGGCATCCAGAGACTCAACGAAAATCACGCCGTTGGCTGAACGAGGACACTGAATTCGAGTCACCATGCACGCCCCATCCGGGCGGCGGGCTGCGGCCCAGGGGCCCCTTGAAGGGGCCCTTTTTATTGGGCCGCGTCTTTGTTAGCGGGGCAGCGCCGCAATTGCATCCACCGCTTCGCGAATCAGTGCCGGGCCCTTGTAGATGAAGCCCGAATAGATCTGCACCAGGCTCGCTCCGGCTGCGATTTTCTCGGCGGCATGGCGCCCTTCGGTGATCCCGCCCGCAGCGATGATAGGCAACTTGCCGCCCAGTTCAGCAGCCAGCACCTTGACGATGTGAGTGCTCTTCTCCAGCACCGGCGCCCCGGACAACCCACCCGCCTCGCCTCCGAACGGCAACCCTTCGACCCCTTCGCGCCCTAAAGTGGTATTGGTCGCGATTACCGCATCCATGCCCGACTCGACCAAAGCTGCCGCCACCAGCGCGGTTTCCTCATCGCTCATGTCCGGTGCGATCTTGATCGCCAGTGGCACGCGTCTGCCGTGCTCGCTCGCCAGCTGTTCACGACGCTCGGCCAGCGCGTCGAGCAGTTGCTTGAGCGAATCACCGAATTGCAGGCTGCGCAGGCCGGGAGTGTTGGGCGAGCTGACGTTGACCGTGATGTAGCTGGCCTGGGTGTAGACTTTTTCGAGGCAGATCAGGTAATCGTCCTGGGCACGCTCGACTGGCGTGTCGAAATTCTTGCCGATGTTGATGCCCAGCACGCCGTCGTAACGCGCCGCGCGCACCCGTTCCAGCAGGTGATCCACACCCAGGTTGTTGAAGCCCATGCGGTTGATGATCGCAGTCGCTTCCGGCAGGCGGAACAACCGTGGCTTCGGATTGCCAGGCTGGGGTCGTGGGGTGACAGTGCCGATCTCGACGAAGCCGAAGCCGAGCTGGGCGAAGCCATCGATCGCCGCGCCGTTCTTGTCCAGGCCTGCGGCAAGGCCCACGGGATTGGCGAAGTTCAAGCCCATGACGGTCACCGGCACCGAGGCCGGGCGCTTGCACAGCAGGCCATTGAGGCCAAGGCGGCCACCGGCGCCGATGAGGTCGAGCGACAGGTCGTGGGAGGTTTCCGGGGAGAGCTTGAACAGCAGCTGGCGGGCCAGGGTATACATGGGCAGGCAGGACTCGGGGGTGAGTGAGGGATGCGATTATAGCCAGCGCGCCGTCCGCGCGACAGGGCCTTGGCACATGGGTTGCTTCGAAGCGCTGGCAACCCGATCGGTACGGGTGAGGATATTTCGTGAACACAGCCCCTCCGACAACACCCTTGGCCTGGGTCAACGGCAGCGATGCACCCGAGAAACCCAGCCTGAACATCGGTTTCATGGCCCTGACCGACTGCGCTTCGGTGGTGGTCGCGGCCACGCAGGGCTTCGCCCAGCTCCAGGGTTTGACCCTCAACCTGCAGCGTCAGGCCTCCTGGGCCGGCACCCGAGACAAACTCGCCAGCGGCGAACTGGATGCTGCCCACTGCCTGTACGGGCTGGTCTACGCCATGCACCTGGGCATGGGTGGTGCCGTGGCCAACGATATGGCAGTACTCATGGGCCTGAACCAGAATGCCCAGGCCATCAACCTTTCCCCGGAACTGCAGCGCAAGGGCGTGACCAGCCCTGAAGCACTGGCACGGCTGGTGCACCAGCGTGGCGCACGCCTGACCTTCGCCCAGACGTTTCCCACCGGCACCCACGCCATGTGGCTGTACTACTGGCTGGCCGGCCAGGGCATCCACCCGCTGCACGATGTCGACAGCGTGGTGGTGCCACCGGCACAGATGGTCGCACACCTGCAGGCCGGGCGTATCGACGGCTTCTGTGCCGGCGAGCCCTGGTCGGCAGACGCCGTGGGGCAGAACCAGGGTTTCACCCTGGCAACCAGTCAATCGATCTGGCCGGACCATCCAGAAAAGGTCCTGGCCAGCACCCGCGCTTTCGTCGAGCACTCCCCCAACAGCGCCCGCGCGCTGGTCAAGGCGATACTCGCCGCCAGCCGTTTCATCGAGCAAAGCCCGGAAAATCGCCGTGGCACGGCGCAACTGCTCAGCGGCAGGGCCTACCTGGATACGCCAGCCAGCAACATCGAACCGCGCCTGTTGGGCGACTACCACGACGGACTGGGCAACCGCTGGCAGGATCGTCACGCCCTGCGCGTGCATGACCAAGGTCGGGCGAACCTGCCCTATCTGTCCGACGGCATGTGGTTCATGACCCAGTTCCGACGCTGGGGCCTGCTGCGCGAGGATCCGGACTACCTGGCGGTGGCCACCCGTGTGCAACAACTGGCGCTGTACCGTGAAGCAGCCGAGGCCGTGGGCGTACCCTGCGCCGATGCACCGATGCGCAGCAGCCTGCTGATCGACGGCATCCGCTGGGACGGCAGCGACCCCCATGCCTATGCCCGCAGTTTCCGCCTGCACGCCCTGGATGACGCCCCGCACATGCGGGTTGGTTCGTGAAGGTGGCCACCATGCTGCGTATTCTGCTGATCGATGATACCGAGAAGAAGGTCGGTCGCCTCAAGGCCGCTCTGATCGAAACTGGCTTCGATGTGATCGAGGCGCCGGGGCTGACCATCGACCTGCCCACCTGCGTCGAAACGGTGCGCCCGGATGTCGTACTGATCGATACCGAGTCACCGGGTCGCGATGTGATGGAACAGGTGGTGCTGGTCAGTCGCGACCAGCCACGGCCCATCGTGCTGTTCACCGACGAGCATGATCCGGGGGTGATGCGCCAGGCGATCCAGGCCGGCGTCAGCGCCTACATCGTCGAAGGCATCCATGCAGCGCGCCTGCAGCCGATCCTCGACGTGGCCATGGCCCGCTTCGAGAGCGACCAGGCGCTCAAGGCGCAGCTGCTGGCTCGCGACCAGCAGTTGGCCGAACGCAAGCGCATCGAACAGGCCAAGGGCCTGCTGATGAAGATGAAGGACTGCAATGAAGAGCAGGCCTACACCCTGATGCGTCGCCAGGCCATGAGCCGTCAGCAGAAGCTGATTCAGGTGGCCGAACAGATCATCGCCATGTCCGAGATGCTTGGCTGAGTCGATGTTGGCCCGGCTCTTGCTCAGCCAATAGCTCAGGTAGCCAACGGCGGTTGCCACATCATCCCGACAAAGACGTCGCTCTCCCCTCCACGCTGATGGACCGGGTAGCGACGTCTTTTTCATTTGCGCCCTGCGCAGGCAGGGCATGACAACCGTTGCAAGCCGCGCGAGGTGTTCAATGAATACGAGCTTCTGGAAATCCGGGCATGTGCCTACGCTGTTTGCTGCCTTCCTCTACTTCGACCTGAGCTTCATGGTCTGGTACCTGCTCGGTCCCTTGGCGGTGCAGATCTCCGCCGACCTGCAGCTGACTGCCCAGCAACGGGGCCTGATGGTCGCAACACCGATCCTGGCCGGTGCCATATTGCGCTTTATCATGGGCATGCTGGTCGACCGACTGTCTCCCAAGACTGCCGGGCTGATCGGCCAGGTCGTGGTAATCGTCGCCCTGGCCTGCGCCTGGTTCATGGGCATCCACAGTTACGAACAGGCGCTGCTGCTGGGCGTGTTCCTCGGCGTTGCAGGTGCTTCGTTCGCCGTGTCGCTGCCGTTGGCGTCGCAGTGGTATCCACCTCAGCACCAGGGCAAGGCCATGGGCATCGCTGGTGCGGGTAATTCCGGAACGGTGTTCGCAGCCCTGCTCGCCCCAGTGCTGGCCGCAGGTTTCGGCTGGAACAACGTGTTCGGTTTCGCCGTCATCCCGCTGGTGATCACTCTCGTAGCCTTTGCCCTGCTGGCACGCAATGCCCCACAGCGCCCTAAGCCCAAGGCGATGGCCGACTATTTCAAGGCCCTGGGCGACCGTGACAGCTGGTGGTTCATGTTCTTCTACAGCGTCACCTTCGGTGGCTTCATCGGCCTGGCCAGCGCCCTGCCGGGCTACTTCAGCGACCAGTATGGCCTGAGCCCGATCACCGCCGGCTACTACACGGCGGCCTGCGTATTCGCCGGCAGCCTCATGCGCCCGCTGGGCGGGGCCCTCGCCGACCGTTTCGGTGGCATCCGCACCTTGCTCGGGATGTACAGTGTGGCGGCGGTGTGCATCGCCGCGGTCGGCTTCAACCTGTCCAGCGCCGCGGCAGCCCTGGCCCTGTTCGTCAGCGCCATGCTTGGCCTGGGCGCTGGCAACGGTGCGGTGTTCCAATTGGTGCCGCAACGCTTCCGCCAGGAAATCGGGGTCATGACCGGCCTGATCGGCATGGCCGGTGGTATCGGCGGCTTCCTGCTGGCGGCAGGCCTGGGTGCAATCAAGCAGCACAGCGGCGACTATCAGCTTGGCCTGTGGCTGTTCGCCAGCCTGGGGTTGCTCGCCTGGTTCGGCCTGTACGGGGTCAAGCGTCGCTGGCGCACCACCTGGGGTTCGGCTGCCGTAACGGCGGCGCGGGTCTGACCGCATGAGCTTGCAACTGGCGTTCGCCCAGGCCAGCGCCACCGGCCCGCGCCCGGAAAACCAGGATGCCCTGCGCCTGGTCACCCCGGCCGCAGAGCTGGCCGCCAGCAAGGGCTACCTGTTCGCCCTCGCCGACGGCGTCAGCCAGTGCGCCGATGGTGGCCTGGCCGCCAGGGCCAGCCTGCAGGCCTTGGCACTGGACTACTATTCCACTCCCGCCACCTGGGGGGTGGCCCAGGCCTTGGATCGGCTGCTGCTGGCGCAGAACCGCTGGCTGCGCGCGCAGGGCAATGGTCAACCGCTGATGACCACGCTGACCGCCCTGGTGCTGCGCGGCAAGCGGTTCACCCTCGCCCATGTCGGCGACTGCCGCGCCTACCACTGGCACGACGGTCGCCTGTCGTGCCTGAGCGATGACCATGTCTGGGACCAGCCTGGGATGCATCATGTGCTCAAGCGCGCCTTGGGTCTGGACCAACACCTGCTGGTCGATTACCGGGAGGGTGAACTGCAGCCAGGCGAGTGCTTCGTGCTGCTCAGCGATGGTGTCTGGTCAAGCCTGAGCGATCAGCAGATCCTGTCGATCCTGCGTGAGCAGCCTGACTTGCAGGTGGCCGCCGATACCCTGGTCGCCACCGCGCACCTGTGTGGCAGCCAGGACAACGCCAGCGCATTGCTGGTCAGGGTCGAACAACCGGGCCCGGCGAATCTGGGGGACACCCTCGCGCAGTTGCAGGAATGGCCGATACCAACCGCCCTGCGTGCGGGCCAGCGCATCGATGGCTGGTGTGTTGAGGCGCTGCTCGCCCAGAGCCGACAATCCTTGCTCTACCAGGTCAAGGATACCCAGGGCCAGACATGGCTGCTCAAGACCCTCCCACCGGCCCGCGAAACCGATCAAGGCGCCGCCCAACGGCTGCTGCTCGAAGAATGGTTTCTGCGCCGGGTTGCTGGCCGACACTTCCCCGAGGTGAATGCCGCCAGCCAGCGCCAGCACCTGTACTACCTCATGCGCCAATATCCCGGCCAGACGCTTGCCAGCTTGTTCGCCGAGCATGGGCCCTTGCCACTACCGCAATGGCTGGAACTGACGCGCCAGTTGCTGCAGGCGGTGGGTGTGCTGCACCGGCGCAACCTGCTGCACCGCGATATCAAGCCGGAAAACCTGCACCTGGGTGGAGATGGTCAACTGCGCCTGCTGGATTTCGGCCTGGCGTATTGCCCAGGGCTATCAGAGGATCAGCCGCACGATCTGCCCGGCACGCCTTCGTTCATTGCCCCGGAAGCCTTCGATGGTGAGCCACCGACACCCCGCCAGGATCTCTATGCCGTTGGCGTGACCCTGTACTACCTGCTGACCGGGCACTATCCGTACGGCGAAGTCGAGGCGTTCCAGCGCCCACGCTTCGCAACGCCAGTCAACGCTGCGCGCTATCGTCCCGACCTGCCGGAATGGTTGCAGCGCAGCCTGGAAAAGGCTGTCTCGGTGGACCCTGCACAACGTTTCGAAACTGCCGAACAATGGCTGCTGCTGCTCGAACGCGGTGACCGCCAAGAGTTGGCCATGCGCCCTCGCCCCCTGCTGGAGCGCGAGCCGCTGAAGGTTTGGCGAACCTTGGCGCTGTTGTCGATGGTGTTGAACCTGGTGCTGCTGTACATCCTGTT
Source organism: Pseudomonas sp. NBRC 111143 (assembly GCF_001320965.1). Lineage (NCBI taxonomy): Bacteria > Pseudomonadati > Pseudomonadota > Gammaproteobacteria > Pseudomonadales > Pseudomonadaceae > Pseudomonas > Pseudomonas sp. NBRC 111143. The sequence continues at coordinate 113,913 of NZ_BCBT01000012.1, forward strand.
TAAAGGGTAAGCCTGGGCGGGATTCTCCGCGGGCAAGCCCGCTCCTACAAATGCAGGGCACCGAGGTGCAGGCCCGCTTCCCAAATTCCAGGCAAAGAAAAACCCGGCCGAGGCCGGGTTTTTCGTGAAGCTTCAAACCAATTACTTGGCCTGGGCTTCTACCTGAGCTTCTACGCGACGGTTAACGGCGCGGCCAGCTTCGGTGGCGTTGTCAGCAACTGGACGGGTCTCACCGTAGCCAACCGAGTCAACACGGTTGGATTCGATGCCGTACTGCTGGGTCAGAACCTGCTTGACAGCATTGGCACGACGCTCGGACAGCTTCTGGTTGTAAGCGTCTGGACCTACGGAGTCAGTGTGACCTTCAACCACGGTGGTGGTTTGTGGGTACTGCTTCATGAAGTCAGCCAGGTTCTTGATGTCGCCGTAGCTGTTAGGCTTGACGACCGACTTGTCGAAGTCGAACTTCACGTCCAGCTCAACGCGGACGTTTTCAGCGGCAGCCGGGCAGCCGTCGGCGTCAACGGTAACGTTGGCCGGGGTGTCAGGGCACTTGTCGACGTTGTCGCAGACGCCGTCGTTGTCGCTGTCGGTGCAGACTTCGGCAACCGGAGCAGGAGCAGGAGCTGCGGACTGCTTCGGGCTACCGCCGAAGTTCAGGCCAACGCCGACGCTCGGTGCCCACTCGGTGTCACCTTTGTCGATGTTGTACTGGGCTTCAACGCCGGCACGGGCGTAGAACATGTCGGTGATGTACCACTTGGCACCAGCGCCCAGGTTGGCGAAGGTGGAGTGGTCACGACCGCCACGGCCGGTCTGGCCCAGCGACTGGTGGGAGAAACCAGCCGAAACGTACGGACGGATAGCGTCGTACGGGTTGTTGAAGTGGTAAACGGCATCCAGGGCGGTGTTCGAGCCCTTGATGTTCTTGCCGTCGTCGCCACGAGCGTTGTGAACTTCGTCGTAGCCCAGACGCAGTTCAACGTCGTCGGTCAGGAAGTAACCGATCGAGCCGCCGAACAGGTTGCCGTCGTTCTTGAAGTCGCGCTGGCTGTCGAAGAACTCCTTCTTGTAGAAGATCTCGGTTTCGACGGCGCCTTGGCCTTGTGCCATAGCGCCAATCGAGGTGGCGGCTACGAGCGAACCAATGGCCAAGCCCAAGGTATTTTTCAATTTCATCCGTTAAATCCCCATCTGGTGATAGTTAAGCCGCCCCACCAAAAACCGGGGGACAACTCGACGGCAAGTCTAGCAGACCTTGCCGATTCGTTTGAGCCATTTGCACAAGACTAAGTTTCAGCCGAGTCGGCAAATTTCTCACGAAGCTTGTCGAGCGCACGCTTGTAACGCATTTTCGTGGCGCTCAGGCCCATGTGCATGATGTCGGCGATCTCCTGAAACTCCAGCTCTGCGACAAAACGCAGCACCAGAATCTCCCGGTCGATCGGGTTCACATACACCAGCCATTTATCCAGCCCGCCTTTTTCTTCAGGTTTCGGAGCCTTGTCCTCGGACGCCTCTTCGACGGGGTCCAGGCTCAGGGCATCCATCAACCTTCTCTTGCGACGCTCCTTGCGGTACTGGGTGATACATTCGTTGTAGGTGATGCTGTAGAGCCAGGTCTTGAACTTCGATTTGCCCTCGAAATTCTTCAGGCCGTACAACACTTTCAGCATGACCTCCTGACAGACATCGTCAGCATCCCGATCGTTCCCCAGATAACGTGCACAGACGTTGAACAGGGTCCGTTGGTAGCGCCGCATGAGTTCCTCATAGGCGCGGGTAACATGAAACAGCTCCTCATGCGAACGCGCCACCAACTCCTCGTCGGTGAGCTCGCGGGGGTCGTAACGCATGGGCGGCGAATAGACTTTATTCAAAACGGATCTGGCCGACAGTCAGGTCAATGTCGCCGCTCAGCCCTTGGGCCGATTTTTGCGGCGGCATACATTAACAGCTTTGTGCGGTTAGCGGCTATTGACGCGCTGCTCAAGCAGCACCCGATTGGACAGCGACACCAACTCGCCATCATCGGTCAGTAGCGTCGTCTTGACCGTCCCGATCTCTTCGATATGCCCTTCGACCTCTCCAATCCGCACCTGCTGGCCAACCTGATACAACTCGCGCACGTAGATCCCGGCAAGGATCTGTCCGGCGATTTCCCGGCTGCCCAGGCCCATTGCCAGGGCCACGGCCAGACCAACGGTAATCAGTCCGATCACGATCACATGGTTGAGCAAGTCGGTCTTGACCTCAAGCTGGCTGATCGCCACCGAGATCGCGATGATGATGACCAGCCCCTGGGCAATGCGCCCGACGCCCGCTGCGTATTCCAGGCCGATGCCTTCGGCAGCGCCGCGCACCAGGCCGTTGACCAGTTGCGCCAGCAGTACACCGGCCAGCAATACCAGCGCCGCACCAAATACTTTGGGCAGGTAGAGGGCAAGCATGTCGAGGGTGGCGGAAACCCGCTCCAGGCCCAGCGATTCGGCGGCGGAAACCAGGAAGATCAGCAGGATGAACCAGTAGACGATCTTGCCGATCAAGGTCGAGATCGGCACCTGGATACCGACCCGGCCGAGCATCTTGGTCAGCCCGGTCCCGCTCATCAGGCGGTCGAGACCGAACTTGGCGAGCAGCTTGGACAGCAGTGTGTCGAGCAGCTTGGCCACCACGAAACCGAGCAGCACCACGACCAGCGCGCCGAACAGGTTGGGGATGAAGTTCGCCACCTTGGTCCAAAGGGCAGTCATGGCGGTGACCAGGCTCTGGGTCCAGAGATCGAGTTCCATATTCAATCGGCCTTATCAGCTTTCTGTCTGCCAGCGGCAGGGGTACGGCGCACCGGCGCGACATGCGCCGAGCCATTGTTGACAGCGATCAGCAGCGCCTGGCTCCAGCGGCCCAGCAGGCTGAACAGATCGCCCGCGCCAACCTGACGGTTGGCGGTTTTGAGCACGCGACCCAGGCAGGCATCGTCATCTCGGTCATGGCCGGACGGCGACGCCTTGAGCAGGTCGCGCAAGGATTCTTCAAACGGATCGTGCATGGGCACCTCGCGTGATGTCAGTCAAAGACGAGAGCTCTGGCCAACGGGTCACACAGCGATGTGGGACGAATGTTTCAAAATACATACGTGATCGTCGCTCAGACCCAGCGCAACTTGCGCAACAACCACCATTGCCCTGCGGCCAGACCCAGCACCACCAGGCAGGCGAACAGGAAGCCGTAGGGATTCTCGGCCCCTGGAATACCACCGACATTGATGCCGAGCAGGCCGGTGATGAAGCTCATCGGCAGGAAGATGCAGGTGATGATGCCGAAGCGGTACATGGTCCGGTTCATCCGCTCGCTGCGCCGCCGGTCTTCGCCCTCCAGCACCAGCGCAGCGCGCTCTCGGGCCAGTTCCAGCTCCTCGAGATAACGGATCAGGCTGTTGTTCAGCTCGTTCCAGTAATCGGCATCGGCGTCGGCGAACCAGCTCCACTTGTTGCGCGAAAGCTGAGCATAGATGTCACGCTGCGGCGCCAGGAAGCGACGCAGGCCGGCGGCACGACGACGAATCTGCTGCAGGTTGCCCTGGGCCGGGCTATACCGTTCGTCGGATTCTACCTTCTCTTCCTCGAGATCGACCGCTTCGGACAGGTCGCTGACCAGTGCCTGGACCTTTTCGGTCAACAGTTCACCCATCAGCAGCAGCAGTTCGGAGGCCGATTTCGGCCCCCTGCCCTCATCCAGTTGCTGCAAGACTTCATCGCTCGCGCGCAAAGGCCGCAGCCGCAACGAAATGACGCGCTGCGCTTCGGCGAAGATGCGCACCGAGACCATGTCTTCCGGCTCTGCGCCAGGGTTGAGGTTGACCCCGCGCAGAAACAGCAGCAACTGCTCATTGGCCAACGGCAGCAGGCGTGGGCGAGTGTTCTCCTCGAGCAGCAGGTCGCAGGCGAACTCGCTCAGGCCGCTGTCGTGCAGCAGCCAGGTGCGGGTTTGCGGATGACTGCGGTCCCAGTGCAACCACAGGCTCTCTTGCGCCTGCAATTGCAGGTTGTCCAACTCGGTACGGGCAATGGCGCGCGCGCCTCCCTTGCCGTCGAGCACCAGGGCATGGACCAGCCCCCACTGCGCGTTGTCTTCCTCGAACATCAATGCTCCATCAGCGCGCGCGGCGCATCACTCCGGCATCTTCAGGGGGCTTGGCGAGACGATCACGCCATTGTTGTCGGCGTAGATGTATTCGCCGGGGCGAAAAGTGACGCCGGCAAAGCTGACCACGACGTCGAGGTCGCCAATGCCGCGCTTGTCGGTCTTCATCGGATGGCTGGCCAGAGCCTGCACGCCGACATCGGTCTGCACCAGCACATCCACGTCACGCACACAGCCGTAGATCACCAGGCCTTCCCAGCCATTCTTCGCCGCTTTTTCCGCGAGCATGTCGCCCAGCAGCGCCCGGCGCAGCGATCCGCCGCCATCGACCACCAGGACCTTGCCCTTGCCGTCGAGCTCGACCTGCTCCTTGACCAGGGAGTTGTCCTCGAAGCACTTGATGGTGACGATCTGGCCGCCGAAGGAATCGCGGCCGCCGAAATTGCTGAACATCGGCTCCAGCACCTGGACCAGGTCCGGGTAGGCGTCGCACAGGTCGGGCGTTACGTAATGCTGCATGGGAAGCTCCTGTCAGTCACAACGAAAGCGGATATCGGGCAAGGCTACACCCTGAAGGCCGTTGCAGTCATCCGGGACCAGGCAGTCAGTTCGGCGCTACGACTTGCCCGCGAATGACCTGCTCACTCAATTGTGACGGGCGGCGCCTGAACGTCGCTCAACCAGCGCGCCACCAGCGGCCACACCTGCGTCTGCGCCGCCTTGCTCACCAGCATGTCGACATGCCCGAAGGCTTCGAAGCCCTCTTCACGGCCCAGGCGCAGGAACTGCTTGCGCTCATCGCCCCACTGCTCGAACAGTTTGCGACAGGCCCACACCGGGTCCTGGAAATCCGCCGCACCCGCGACTGCCAGCAGCGGTACATCCATCTGCGCCAACCCCGCCCACCAGTCTCGGTCCTTGACCCCGAAACGGCCGAACAGGCCATGCCAACGCAAGCTTTCCAGGGCCAGTCCGATCGGCTCGTCCTCCGGCCCACGCTTCAACCTGGGGCCGGAGAGCTGGGCAAAACGCTTGACCAGCAAGCGCGCTCCCCACGCCACTGGCGGCACTTTCAACGGCCAGTAGACCCGGCTGACCTGGGTGCCGAACAACGCCACGCTGGCCACGCAGGCGCTGTCCAGGTAGCCGCCACCCAGTGCGGCCGCCAAGGTGGTGCCGCCCAGCGAATGGCCAATCCAGTGCGGCGCCTGGCCGGCCATTTCCTGGACGAAGGCGCCGATCACCGGCAGGTCGAAACGCGCGTAGTCGGCCACGGTGTTCTGCCGCCATTGGCGGTTGCGCGGCGACAGGCCATGCCCGCGCATTTCCGGAATCCACACGTCGAAACCGGCACGTGCGAGGAAAGCACCCAGGCCAATGCCCTTGGGCGAGTACCAGAAACGACGATTGGAGAAACTGCCGTGCAGGAGGATCACCGGCACCCCGGGGGTGGCGTGCTGATCGGCAAGCCCGAGACGGGTCAGGGCCAGTTCGACACTGGCGTCGGGGCTGTTGCCCGCCTTGATCCGGTAAACGTCTTCACAGAGGTCGCCGCGGCGCTCGGCACTGAGCAGGGCCACGGGAAAAAGGGTGCTGCTGCTTTGCATGGATTCACAGAATGAAAAGGGGAAACAGGATGGGGAAACTGCCACGCTGAACCTGGGCTGCAGCGCATTCGCGGGCAAACCCGCTGCCACAGGGCTCGGTGGCAGCGGGTTTGCCCGCGAATAGGCAGAGACGCGAAGCGCGTCAGGACGCGCCCCGCGCGGGTTACATCAAGCGGCGCCCTGACCTTCGGCCAGGAAGAACCAGGTCTCGAGTACCGAGTCCGGGTTCAGCGAGACGCTCTCGATGCCCTGCTCCATCAGCCACTTGGCGAGGTCAGGATGGTCCGATGGGCCCTGGCCGCAGATGCCGATGTACTTGCCGGCCTTGTTGCACGCGGCGATGGCATTGGCCAGCAGCTTCTTGACCGCAGGATTTCGCTCGTCGAACAGGTGGGCGATGATCCCCGAGTCGCGGTCCAGCCCCAGAGTGAGCTGGGTCAGGTCGTTGGAGCCGATCGAGAAGCCGTCGAAGTATTCGAGGAATTCTTCCGCCAGGATGGCGTTGGACGGCAGTTCGCACATCATGATCACGCGCAGGCCATTGTCGCCACGGGCCAGGCCATTCTCGGCGAGCAGGTCGACGACCTGGCTGGCTTCGCCCAGGGTGCGCACGAACGGCACCATGATCTCGACGTTGGTCAGGCCCATCTCGTTGCGCACACGCTTGAGGGCGCGGCACTCGAGCTCGAAGCAGTCACGGAACGACTCGCTGATATAGCGCGAGGCACCGCGGAAGCCCAGCATCGGGTTCTCTTCTTCAGGCTCGTAGAGCTTGCCGCCGATCAGGTTGGCGTACTCGTTGGACTTGAAGTCCGACAGGCGCACGATCACCTTTTTCGGGTAGAAGGCTGCGGCCAGGGTGCTGATGCCCTCGACCAGCTTCTCGACGTAGAAGCCCACCGGATCGCTGTAGCCAGCGATGCGCTTGTCGACGCTCTCTTTCAGCTCAGGCGGCAGGCCGGCGTAGTTGAGCAGTGCCTTGGGGTGCACGCCGATCATGCGGTTGATGATGAACTCCAGGCGCGCCAGGCCTACGCCCGCATTGGGCAGTTGGGCGAAATCGAAGGCGCGGTCAGGGTTGCCGACGTTCATCATGATCTTGAACGGCAGCTCCGGCATGGCATCCACCGAATTCTGCTTGACGTCGAAGCCCAGCTCGCCCTCGAAGATGAAGCCGGTGTCGCCTTCGGCGCAGGATACGGTCACGCCCTGGCCATCTTTCAACACCTGGGTGGCGTTGCCGCAACCGACCACGGCCGGGATACCCAGCTCACGGGCGATGATCGCGGCGTGGCAAGTACGGCCACCGCGGTTGGTGACGATGGCGCTGGCGCGCTTCATGACCGGTTCCCAGTCCGGGTCGGTCATGTCGGAAACCAGTACGTCGCCTGGCTGCACCTTGTCCATTTCGGACACATCGTGGATCACGCGGACCTTGCCAGCGCCGATACGCTGGCCAATGGCACGACCTTCGACCAGTACCGTGCCCTTCTCTTTAAGCAGGTAGCGCTCCATGACATTGGCGCTGGCGCGGCTCTTCACGGTCTCGGGGCGAGCCTGCACGATGTACAGCTTGCCGTCGTCACCGTCCTTGGCCCATTCGATGTCCATCGGGCGCTGGTAGTGCTGCTCGATGATCATCGCCTGCTTGGCCAGTTCGTTGACCTCGGCGTCGCTCAGGCAGAAGCGCGCACGCTCGGCACGGTCGACCTCGACAGTCTTGACCGAACGACCGGCCTTGGCTTCGTCGCCGTAGACCATCTTGATCGCCTTGCTGCCCAGGTTGCGGCGCAGGATGGCCGGGCGGCCTGCCTGCAGGGTGTTCTTGTGCACGTAGAATTCGTCAGGGTTGACCGCACCCTGCACGACGGTTTCACCCAGGCCGTAGGCGCCGGTGATGAACACCACATCGCGGAAGCCCGACTCGGTGTCGAGGGTGAACATGACGCCAGCGGTGCCGGTTTCCGAACGCACCATGCGCTGCACGCCGGCCGACAGGGCGACCAGCTTGTGGTCGAAGCCCTGGTGCACGCGGTAGGAAATGGCGCGGTCGTTGAACAGCGAGGCGAACACTTCCTTGGCCGCGCGGATCACGTTGTCGACGCCACGGATATTGAGGAAGGTTTCCTGCTGGCCGGCGAACGAAGCATCCGGCAAGTCTTCGGCAGTCGCCGAGGAGCGCACGGCCACGGCCATGTTGTCGTTGCCGGCAGCCATTTCGGCGAAGGCGGTGCGGATTTCGGCGTCCAGACGTGCCGGGAAATCGGCCTCCATCACCCACTGGCGGATCTGCGCGCCGGTCTTGGCCAAGGCGTTGACATCGTCGACATCCAGCGCGTCGAGCGCGGCATGGATGCGGTCATTCAGGCCACTTTGTTCGAGAAAGTCGCGATACGCCTGAGCCGTAGTGGCAAAGCCGCCCGGCACCGATACGCCGGCACCGGCAAGATTACTGATCATCTCGCCCAGGGATGCGTTCTTGCCCCCCACATGCTCCACATCATGGACGCCGAGCTTATCGAGGGAAACTACGTACTCTACCAAGGTGATCTCTCCACTAACTGTATTGGAAAAGCTCAAGGGCGCCCGCCTGTCGACTCTGCGGCTGGGCCGGGACGCTTGTGGCCTGGACCTGGAAAATAAGTGAGAATGCCGAACGACCACGTTCGGCAAACCGAACCTATCATATCCAGAAACATTCGGCAGCTTAAGGCCTCAGGTGCAAATGAAACGATCCGCGTTCTTCATCTCCGACGGTACCGGCATCACGGCCGAAACACTGGGCCAAAGCCTGCTGGCGCAGTTCGAAAGCATTCCCTTCGCCAAATTCACCCGCCCCTACATCGATACGCTGGACAAGGCGCGCGCCATGGTCCAGCAGATCAATGCCGCGGCCGAGCGCGACGGTGTGCGCCCCATTATCTTCGATACCATCGTCAACCAGGACATCCGCGAGGTCATGGCTACGTCCAATGGCTTCATGATCGACATCTTTTCGACGTTTTTATCCCCGCTCGAGCAGGAATTGACCGCCCATTCGTCGTATTCCGTGGGCAAATCGCACTCGATCGGTGGCAATTCCAACTACATGGAGCGCATCGAGGCGGTCAACTTCGCCCTGGACAACGACGATGGTGCGCGCACCCATTACTACGACAAGGCCGACCTGATCCTGGTGGGTGTGTCGCGCTGCGGCAAGACGCCAACCTGCCTGTACATGGCCATGCAGTTCGGCATCCGCGCCGCCAACTACCCGCTGACCGAAGACGACATGGAGCGCCTGCAGTTGCCAGCGGTGCTGAAAAAGCACCACAACAAGCTGTTCGGCCTGACCATCGACCCCGACCGCCTGACCGCCATTCGCCACGAACGCAAACCCAACAGCCGCTATTCGAGCTTTGCCCAGTGCGAATTCGAAGTGCGCGAGGTGGAGAACCTGTTCCGCCGGGAGAACATTCCCAACATCAACTCCACGCATTTTTCGGTGGAAGAGATTTCGGCGAAGATTCTCGTGGAGAAAGGCGTGGAGCGGCGGTTCAAGTAAGATCGGCGGAAGCCTTTTAGCGGGCAAGTCGCAGCGGCGAGCCACAGCCCACAGGGCCGCTAGAGACGAACAAAAAAGCCCCGGCATTGCTGCCGGGGCTTTTTCATTTCAGGGCCAAGGTCAGGATGGAATCACCACCGACTGCCCACTCAGCGCCAGGTCGACCAGCTCGCGGTTGGCCACCGCGTACATCGCATAGTCGGTGCCTGTGGCGTTGCGCAGGTCGTCGAGCATGGCGCGCCAGCGCTCGACCATCACCCGGTGCTGCTCGGCCCACAGGGCCACGCGGGCGTCCATGTCGTCCGGTGCATCGGCCATCTGCAACACGGAAATGGTGATCGCGCGCTGCTGCAGGTCGATGTCGTCGCGGAACGCTTCGCGGGCCAGGGCCTGCCAGTTGTTCTCCACCGGCAGGTTGCTGATTTCCTGCAGGTACCAGGTCAGGTCGAGCGCGCTGCCCACGGCGAAGAACGCCTTGGCCACCTGCGCCGGATCGTGACCGGTGACATCCGAAGCTTCGATGATCGGCAGCAGGGTGTACAGGTGAGTAGTGCCTGCCACCATACGCGCCAGCAACTCCGGCACCCCGGCTTCGACGAAGCCCTGGTAGCGCGCCTGCCAGCGTTCGCGGGTCGGCCCTTCCAGCAGTTCGTCGAGCTTGAGCCCCAGTTGCGCGATCTTCGGCCCGAAATGGGCAGCGTCACGACCGGCATCCTGCTCGTTGCGACGGCTGCGCAGGAACCAGCGGGTGGCACGACGTCCCAGGCGCATCAGCTCGTCCATCAGGGTCAGCTGGATCTCGGCGGGCACCTGGTAGTCCAGCGCCTCGATCTGGCGGAACCAGTGCGGCAGGTGGAAGATGTCGCGCACGATCACGTAGGCCCCGGCAACGTTGGCCGGGCTCATGCCGGTGGACTCCTTCAGGCGCTGCACGAAGGTGATGCCCATGTTGTTGACCAGGTCGTTGGCGATCTGGTTGCTGACGATCTCGCGCTTGAGGCGGTGACGGCGCATGGCCTCGGCGAACTTGCTGACCAGTGACGGCGGGAACGCCGTCTCCATGTCACGGGTCAGGTAGTCGTCGTCCGGCACCAGCGACTTGAGCAGTTGCTCCTTGAGGTCGATCTTGCTGTACGAGATCAGCACCGACAGCTCGGCACGGGTCAGGCCCTGGCCAGCCGCCAGGCGTTCGGCCAGTTGCTCTTCGGTCGGCAGGAACTCGATGGCGCGGTCCAGCTTGCCCCGCGACTCGAGGTCGGCCATCAGGCGCTTGTACTCGGCGATCCGCTCGCGGGCGCGGCGGGCCGCAAGCGACAGGGCCTGGGTCTGCTTGTAGTTGTTGCCGAGCACCAGCAAGGAAACTTCCTCGGTCATGCTGCCCAGCAGCTGGTTGCGCTGCTTCTCGGTCATGTCGCCAGCCTGCACCACTTCGTTGAGCAGGATCTTGATGTTGACCTCGTGGTCGGAGCAGTCCACGCCACCGGCGTTGTCGATGAAGTCGGTGTTGGTGGCGCCGCCATGCAGGCCGAACTCGACGCGACCGAGCTGGGTCATGCCCAGGTTGCCGCCCTCGCCCACCACCTTGCAGCGCAGCTCGTTGCCGTTGACGCGCAGGGCGTCGTTGGCCTTGTCGCCGACATCGGCGTGGCTCTCGCTGCTGGCCTTGACGTAGGTGCCGATACCGCCATTCCACAGCAGGTCGACCGGCGCCTGCAGCAGTGCGTGCAGCAGTTCGGTCGGGGTCAGGCGGTCGGCTTCGATGGCGAAGCGTTCCTTCATCTGCGGGCTGATGGCGATGCTCTTGGCGCTACGCGGGAAGATCCCGCCGCCTTCGGACATGATCGCGCTGTTGTAGTCGGTCCAGGCCGAACGCGGCAGCTCGAACAGGCGCTTGCGCTCGGCGAAGCTGGTGGCCGGGTCCGGATTCGGGTCGACGAAGATGTGCAGGTGGTTGAATGCGGCTACCAGTTGCAGCTTGTCGGACATCAGCAGGCCGTTGCCGAACACGTCGCCGGCCATATCGCCGATGCCGACCACGGTGATCGGGTCTTCCTGCACGTTGATGCCGCGCTCACGGAAGTGGCGCTGCACACCCACCCAGGCGCCACGGGCAGTGATGCCCATGCCTTTGTGGTCGTAGCCAGCCGAGCCACCGGAGGCGAAGGCATCGCCGAGCCAGAAGCCGTAGTCGTTGGCGATGCCGTTGGCGATGTCGGAGAAGGTGGCGGTGCCTTTGTCTGCGGCCACCACCAGGTAGGGGTCGTCGTCGTCATGACGCACCACGTTGGCCGGCGGCACCACGCCACCGTCCTTGAGGTTGTCGGTGATGTCGAGCAGGCCACTGATGAAGATGCGGTAGCAGGCGATACCCTCGGCGGCGATCTCGTCGCGGCCGCCACCCAGCGGCAGGCGACGCGGCAGGAAGCCGCCCTTGGCGCCGACCGGCACGATCACCGAGTTCTTCACCTGCTGCGCCTTGACCAGGCCCAGCACTTCGGTGCGGTAGTCTTCCTCGCGGTCCGACCAGCGCAGGCCGCCGCGGGCGACGTTGCCAAAGCGCAGGTGCACGCCCTCGACCCGTGGCGAATAGACGAAGATCTCGAATTTCGGCACCGGCTTGGGCAGCTCGGGGATCAGGCGCGGGTTGAACTTGAAGCTGAAGTACGACTTGCTCTGGCCAGCGGCGTCGGGCTGGTAGAAGTTGGTGCGCAGGGTGGCCTTGATCAGGTCCAGGTAGCGACGCAGGATGCGGTCCTCGTTGAGCACCTGGACGTCGTCCAGGGCGGTGAGGATCGCCTGCTCCAGGCGCTGCTGCTTGTCGTCCAGGTCATCCTGGCCGAGCTTGCGCGCGAGGTAGAAGCGGGTCTTGAACAACCGGGTCAGTTCGCGGGCGATGTCGGTGTGGTTGTTCAGGGTGCTGGCGATGTAGCCCAGATCGAAGCCCAGGCGGATCTGCTTCATGTAGCGGGCATAGGCGCGCAGCAGTGCCACATCGCGCCATGGCAGGCCGGCGGTGAGCACCAGGCGGTTGAACGCGTCGTTCTCGGCGTCGCCCTTGACGATGTGGATGAAGGCATCCTGCAGGGTGTCGTTGAGCTGCTGCAGGTCCAGGTTCAGGCCTTCGCTGTAGGTGAAGGCGAAGTCATGGATCCAGAACTCGCGACCGTTGGCGTGGCGCAGGCGGTACGGGAATTCACCCAGCACGCGCAGGCCGAGGTTCTCCAGGATCGGCAGCACGTCGGACAGCGCCAGCGGCGTGTCGGCGTGGTACAGCTTGCAGTGCAGCTGGCGCTCGCCCAGTTGGGTGAGTGGCTGGTAGAAGCTCATGGCCAGCGGCTTGGCTTCGGACAACGCCAGCACATGCTGCATGTCCACCACCGCCGAATGCGCGGCGAAGCGCTCGCGGTAACCCGCCGGGAAGCCCTTGGGGAAGTCGGCGAGGATGTTGGTGCCCTGGGCTTCGCCGAAGTTCTCCACCACCAGCGCGGAGAAGTCGTCCTGCCACGAGCGGCAGGCCTGGATCACTTCGTTTTCCAGCTGCTGCGGGTCGATGTCGATGCGGTTCTTCGGGTCGACCCGCAGGATCAACTGCACACGCGCCAGCACCGACTCGGAGAAGAAGGTCCAGAACTCGCAGTCGGTAGCCTTCAGGCGCTCCATCAGCACCTGCTGGATCTTCTGGCGCACTTCGGTGGAGTAGATTTCACGCGGTACGTAGGCCAGGCAGTAGCAGAAGCGGCCGTACGGGTCCTTGCGCAGGAACACGCGGATCTTGTTGCGTTCCTGGATCTGCACGATCGACATGACGGTGTTGAACAGCTCGTCGATCGGCGTCTGGAACAGGTCGTCGCGCGGCAGCACTTCGAGCACCTGCGTGAGTTCCTTGCCCAGGTGCGCCTTGGGGTCGAAGTGCGAGCGGCGCTCGATCTCGGCGACTTTCCCGCGGATGTACGGGATGGTGTACACGCTTTCGCCGTACACCGTCGAGGTGTACAGGCCCATGAAGCGGCATTCCTTGATGACCTTGCCATCGGCATCGATCTGGCGGATCGACACGTAGTCCGGGTAGGCCGGACGGTGCACGCGGCTCGGTTGCGAAGCCTTGGCGAACGACAGCAGGCGCGGCTCGCGCAGGTAGCTGACGGCGTAGTCCTCGATGCGCAGGTCTTCATTGCTCAGGCCGCTGCGCAGCACGCGCGGCAGGCCGAGGAAGGACGATTCGTCGTAGACCAGGCTGCCGCCGGCAGCGTCGGACTCGACCACGAACTCTTCGTAGCCGAGGAAGGTGAAGTGGTTGTCCAGCAGCCAGGTGAGGAAGCTCTGCACCTCGGCCTTGTCGTTCTGCGCCGGGCCGAAGGCGTTTTCGCCCACCAGCGCCAGCAGGTCGCGGACCTTGGCCTTCATCGGGTCGAAGTCGGCAACGACGACGCGCACATCGGCCAGCACCAGCTCCAGCTCGCGGGTCAGGCTGGTCAGCTCGGCGGCATTGGCGCAGCGGTCGATCTCCAGGTACATCAGCGACTCGTGGCTGACGCCTTCACCCTGGGTGCCCTTGGGCAGCAGTTCGAGCAGCTCGCCCTTCGGCCCGCGGCGGGCGCTGAGCACGGTGGTCTGCAGGGTGTGGATGCTGTAGCCGCGGCGGTTGAGTTCGGTGCGTACCGAGTCGACCAGGAACGGCAGGTCATGGTGCAGGACTTCGACCACGGTGTGCGTGGACTGCCAGCCGTGGCGTTCGTAGTCAGGGTTGTAGACCCGCACTTGCGCAGTGTTCGGGTCGAAGCGCTCGATGGTGCGCCAGGCAGAGAGGGTGCAGCCGGCCAGGTCGGACAGCCGACGCTGGGTGAGTTCGTCCAGAGAGATGATGCCGAAGAACTGTTCGGCGAACAGCGCCACTTGTGGCAGGGACTGCTCGCTGATGTGCTGCGCCAGGGCCGCCTGCAGTTGATGCTGGAAGTCGGCTTTGCTGGCTGCGGTGAAAAACGCCATCTGTGGTACTCCGCTTGGGCTTTGTTATAGGTGAAGCGTCGTGTACGTGCGCCATGTACGGATCAACGATAGCCAACCCGTAGCAGGAAGACGGTAAAACCAAGGCGTAGGACGCTTCCTTCGCGTCCATGTTCCAGGGATGGGCAGCTGCAAAGACGACTGCCGGTGGCTGTGTCTTTACGGTTGTCCATCAACTGGGCAGCTTAACGACTGAGCGGTCATCCCGGCTTGCAGCGCTGCGACATATTCGGTCAAAGGGCGGTAACATTGCGTTTATGCGCAAGGCCCAGACTGGCACAATCGCATTTCATTTCCTTGAACCGAGCTGCCCATGCAACTGAAAACCGCCCTGCTCTTCGCCACCCCCTGCGATGACGAGGAAGACAACATGGCGACCCTGTGCTGCCACAGCGACAAGGGCCAGATGTTCCTGCTCACCCGCTATCCGGACGAAGACACCGTCGATCTCACGCTGGACGACGAACCGTCGACGCTGGACGAGCTGAAAGTGACCTTGAGTGCCGAGCGCCTGCTGATCGAGGTTTCACCAGGGGATCGGGATGCACTCAGGGGTGATGAATCGCTGGAGATCCTGCTTACGTCGGCCGGAAGCGATCTGGAGGAAGTGGCGCTGACGCTGCGCAATATTCTTGAGGGAACGGGGACGTTCGTTTTCGAGATTTGAGATGGCGCTCCCGTTGCGGGTCAGCCCGCACAGGGGCGAGAAAGCATCGAAAGCGCATACAACAAAGGCGACCCAAGGGTCGCCTTTGTGTACTTGCCGATCAGCGCGACAACCTCACCCATTTGATTTAGCGAGAACAGTCCACATGCAGCCAGTCATACAACACCCTTGGGATATAACCCCAAGCGAGGCTATCGATCTACAGATACGACTATCTAAACTTGTAGTCAAGCAAGATCAGCTTGGGCCTATTTCTAGTATCGCAGGCATTGATGTCGCCTACCACAAAGAAAACGATACACTCATAGCCTCTATTGTTGTGGTTGACGCAGAAAGCCTGGAAATCATCGAAGAGCATGCATGGTCGGGTACGACTTCGTTTCCCTATGTGCCTGGTCTTTTTTCGTTTAGAGAACTACCTTCTATCGTAAAGCTCTTATCGGCTATAACCCACCGACCTGACCTGATCATCTGCGACGGGCAAGGTATAGCTCACCCTCGTCGGTTTGGCTTGGCATCGCATTTGGGGGTACTTTATGACATACCTACTATTGGATGCGGAAAAAGTCGCTTCATTGGTGAATACGCACCTCCGCTTAATGAAAGGGGATGCCAATCAGGCCTGTTCGACGGCGACAAACTAATCGGGGCCGCGCTCAGGACTCAAAAAAATGTAAAACCCGTGTTCGTTTCAATCGGCCACCGAATCTCCCTTGAAACTGCCTGTCACTGGGTATTGAATGCAACACGCCACTATCGACTACCAGAAACGACCCGGCTTGCAGATCGATATGGAAGGCAATTCTACGAACAGAACAAACACCCCATCACCCCTCCAAACTAACCTTCCGATTATTTAAATATACGTCACATTCGGGACAAAGTACCTGAAACTGGACGCACCCTTCACGCCACCAGTCAACGCAATCCTTAGCGGCCACAACTTTCAATACACTCAACTGCTGATAATTTTTCAAACACTGCAGAATTTCCGGTGTACCATTGACACCATCCAGCTCTAACTCTCTGATACAGCGCTCATTGCCCCCCATAAAAATGTAATCAACCACAGCCTTGTCAATACCATCTCCAATGAGTGAAACCCGGGACGCATACTTAAGAGAGGAGAGCTCCGCTTTATCACGCAACACAGGAAACCTTATGCACCCGATCACTTGCGGTAGTTTAGAAAAATAGTCACCCAACAGAGTCAACCGCGTCAGACCTTCCAATGAAAATATCAAGGAAAACATGAAAATATTATTCTGGTGAACCGTCATCGCTTCCAGTCCACCGCCTTCGAACCACCCATAACTCTGTGGAACATCCTCCCCGATCTCGACAGTTCGCAACTGTCCATCTGGGAAATATGTTACTTCCTCTATCACCCAGCCATATTCATACAAGCGCTCGCTGACACATACATCACCACTGAACTCATAGGAAAATCCATTGTAGACACTATCCCCCCAATAAAACTGCTCCCCCGTATAGTCTCGCTCCATTTCGATACTATCACGCACCTCCCCAATAATAAACTCGCTGCGGTAGACATCAACATAGCGGCCATCTTCATACATACCTCCTCCAACCACATGACCATTCGAGAACTCCAACGCTCCCCCGGTGTAGGGTACGCCCCGAAAAGTCCACAATCCGCCCTGGTTGCTTATCGCATTTCTTTTGATAATCATCAGAGCTTCCTTCCGGTAATCACATCGGCATCCTTCAGTAAACCGCTACAGTTCGAGCACGCCTCGAATTTATCCACCTGCCCCTGCTTCGGTGCCAGCTTGTAGGTGGCCACTTTCACATCATCAATTGATACCTTGGGGTACCGAGTCCTTATTCCCACTAAACTGAAAGGGATCTTTTGACCAGATTACGCTGTTGAGTAAAAATGGAGCCCGCTTCAGTGGCACGCCCTGCTGCTTTTGCCCGATTAGTTAGAATAGGAAGAGATCAGAGCCTTTGCGATTATACCTTCCGCGGTGCAACTGGATGCCAGCTCAGCCAACTCATCCATCGAGATCAAATTTGAGTTTAAGTACTCGTAAAAACCCTCTTGAAGCTCTGATTTTTTCACAGCAACAACGCCAAATTCCTCATATGCGCTTTCGAAGGCAACCCATTTGCACGCGCTATCGCATAAAACTATTGGATAACCAACTGTTCCATCAAAAAAATTTTCAAACCTTTTACTCAACCAACGAACATCTTTCTCTAAATCGTTTCCATCGAAGGAAAAACAAGAGTTACTTAATCGCTCATCACCTGAAAACTTTATAAAAACATCTGACTTAAAACTGGAAAGGCTATTCGATACCAATCCCGAAAAAACTTCAGAAAAGCAAAGCAATGGTCTCTCAAAAAACCAAAACAGAAATCCACCACCAACGAAAACATTCGCCGGCAAGTCTTTATTAAAATCTATGACACCTGGCAGCCTATCAAGAAAAGAATTCAAATCTTTATCTTCAACATTCAAAACAGTCACGACTACTCTCCTGAAAACCTGATTTTCGCAGTTGGTTTTTTCACCCCTTCTACAGTCAACGACGCGGACGGCTGCCCTGTGGACGTTGAAGATGGATAGAATCGATAGGTCTTCTCTCCATTAGTTAACACAGCAACTGAGCCATCCTGAGAAATTGTCTTTTTATAACCATTAGACTCAAGAGTCTTTATGGCGCTGCTCTGAGTAATGTTCGCCTCTATCTGTCCTGCACTATTCCGCGTAGCTTTCGGCAAAAACTCAATCGATGTTGCTTTTGTCCCTGCAAGATAGTCCACTGCCCGCTGAACCTGCGCAAGCTCCGCACGTTCAGGCACTCCAACAGGCCTAGACCCAGCTTGTTTACCTGCAGCAGCGCCACCAACAAGCCCCAGGCGGTCCAGCGTAGGCGCCCATTCATTCAGGACTTTACTCAGGCGCGCATAGCTGTCAATCGAGCGCTCCAATAGAGCTGTCTTGTATGTTTCGCACCTAGCCGTCGTACACTGGACAGACATCAGTGTGTCTATGCTTTGGGCGATCTGAAGCGATTTCTCCTTGGCTCTTTGAGGCCCGTAAGTATTCTGGGCTTCCTCTACGTTACGCAAGCTCTCGTCGTCGTATTTCTCTTTTATCCACTTGTCCGTCTGACAGCTTTCGTCCGTACCACAGCCATTCATGTCTTTGGCAAAAGCCAGGACATCTAGGTGTTCCAGATAGTTGTATTGCGTGCCGTTCTTGGCGACCCATGCGGCTTTGTCCAACGAACTGGCATCGGCATCCTCCTGACTTGCCGCCGCCAGCACCCCGACGATCTGCGAGCTCATGGTCAGCAGGTTTTCATTTCCCCCAACCAGCTTGTTGAGCTGCACCACCAGCGCCTCATTCGCGCCGGCCGCCAAGGCACCCGTTTTGAAGTCACCGCCAGTGGCCTTCGACAGCAAGCCACCGACCATCGCATGGATGGCAATCTTGGGGAGGCTGCCGTTCTCGATGCCGAACTGCTTGGTGTAATCCCCCACCGCATTGAAACTGGCTGCCGCCAGCGTATTGAACAGCGCGCTTTTCAACGCATCGCTGGCACTGCCGCCCTGTCCAAGGGCCTTGCTCAGCAGCAGGGAGGTGCCATTCTGCAACGTCTGGTTGGCTGCGAACTGACCTACGCCTTTGATCGTGTACAGTTTCGGCCCAAGGACTTTGCCCGTGACTGGGTCAGTTTTCGTTCCCGTCCAGCCATCGAAATAGGCCGCTGTCAGACCTGCAGCCACACCCGAAATGACATAGCCTTTCATCGCATCGGAGGAGGTCACATCCTTGACCACAGCCCCCAGATTGCCTCGATTATTGACGACGCTTACCGAAGCATTGGTCGCAGCTCCCGTGGCAACAGCCCCCACGGCAGCTCCGGTGACGCCACCACCGGCCCAAGCCGCTGCGGCAGGGCCGACGACGGCCGCCATGACGATCGCAATCGCGAGCTGAGCAGCCGGCCCCAGCCCCGAATTGCTGTACTTGAACGAGTCGTGGATTTCCTTGACCTGACGCCAGTCCACGCCACCTTGTGCTTCGACCTGCTTGAGCCAGGCCAGCTTGGGATCGGCCTTGACCATGGCATCGATGGACTTGCTCACCGTCTGCTGGTTGACCTGGCGCACATCCACATGAATCTTGCCAACGGCATTGATCACCAGGTCGCCTTTGGCGACCAGCTCGCTCTGGCGAACCGTTTCATCCGTACGGCCCTCGCCCTTCATGCTGAACCAGCCAACGTTGGACTTGCTCTTCTCGTGACTCTCCTGATGCAGGTCCTTGACCGCCTCGAACGTCACAGCGCCGCCACTATCAATGGTCAGATCAGCACCCGAGGCGAGCTTCGCCCCCTGGTACAGCTGATCGCCGCCGCTCTTGAGCGTCAGGTCGCCACCGCTGCTGACTTCGCTGCCCACCGCCTTGACGTCGGTGACTTCGTCGCGCTGGGTCTGCTTGCTGCCCCAGCCGCCTTTCTTGCTCATGTCGTACAGCGAGTACTGGCTGTCGTTGGCCGCCAGCAGCTCCAGCTTGTCGCCGGCCACCAGGTAGGCTTCCTCGCCGGCGCTGACTTTGCTCGCCACCAGGCGCAGGTCACGT